>CAZESO010000052.1:0-11506 GCA_964515325.1 uncultured Roseburia sp.
AGAAAGCTTGTGAAGGCAGAAGAACATTTTATGGAGCAGGTAAAAGAGTATTTGTAAATTTATGATAAGATAAAGAGGTATTTAAAAATATTTTTAAATACCTCTTGCTTTTTTATATCCACAATGTTAATATCTATTTAAAGAAAATTTTAAATAGTTGGTGATTAGTGTGAAAAATCGTATTGATATTCATACACTTGCTACGCTTCAGAATGGAGGAATTATGGCAATAAGCGATACATTAAAAGCATTTTCAGAGCCTCTAAGACAGCAGATAATGCTTCTTTTAAAAGAGAAAAAGATGACTGCCGGAGACATAGCTAGAGAGCTTAATATAACGCCGGCTGCGTTGTCGTATCATTTGAAAATGTTAAAAAAGGCAGATTTGTTATTGGAGTACAAAGAAAAGAATTTTATTTGGTACGAGATAAACACAACACTTTTTGATGAGCTGATATTATGGCTTAGACAGTTTGGAGGTAAGTATGAAGAAAAAAATAATGTGGATAGTAACATTCATTCCGTTAATAGCGACACTGTTGCTGATTAGATTTCTGCCGGCAGAAGTTCCTATGCACTATGATATTGAAGGGAATATTGACAGATGGGGCTCAAAGTATGAGCAGTTGATATTACCGGGAGTAATCATTGTGATGACTTTGTTTATGCAAGCTTTAATATGGTTCTATGGCAAGCAGAGTAATAAAACAGAGGATGAAAAAAAGAAGGCAGAATTAAAGTCAAATATATATGTTCTATACATAGTTTCGATAGCTACAACAATTATGTTTATAGTTATGCAAGGTGCGTTTTTGTATCAGGCATTTGAGGCTACACCTGATACAGCAGTGATGACTGTGGACATTAATCAGATTATGACAGTTATGCTGGGAATTATATTAATTATATTTGGTAATTATATGCCGAAAACCAAGATAAATGGAATGGTAGGATTTAGAACCACGAAGACTATGAAAAATGAAGAAAATTGGAAGAAAGCCAATAAGTTTGCAGGAATAGTTTTTGTGATTGCAGGAATCGCTATGATAATTTTGGGATTGTCGGTTCCGGGAAATGCTGCTATGGCTATTGCGATGGTTATGCTATTACTTGCATTAGTTGTATGTATGATGTATGTCGGTAAGATGGATGGATAAGAGAAAGATAAAACTTTTAGGAGAAATAAGTATAAAATGTCAAGTAACCGAGGAAATTCAGTGATTATTTCCTCGGTTTATTTCTTTTATTTGGAGAAATTAAGTTCATTTACTAAATATTCTTTAACATCAGTAATATGTTGTCTATCTATTTTTTATTTAATATAACATAAAAATATAGCATTTTAATAAAAAATAAAGTAAAATGGTTTTTAGCGAATACATTTAAGAGAAGGAATGTAAAAGTGAGTATTTTAGAACGGAGTGTATAAAAATGGATAATCAGAATAATGTTTCAACAGATGCAGTACAGATTAATGGACCACAGGTTAGTGAGGAACAGTTAAGAAGAACTTACAAGGGGGTTGAGTTTAGAACAGAAGAAGAAAAAAATCAGATAGTGGCATTAGAACAGGAAGCGGCACAGTATTGTGAAAATCTTTCAGATAAAAGCTATGATGAGCTTTATGCGAAGCATCAGGAGTGGAGTAAGTTACCTAGTGCAATTTTTATGCCATATACCATAAAGGTTATGTCTGAAATTGGGGAGCAGGAAAAGAAAGATATAGAGAGCTATAAGGCTAAGATTGAAAATGCTTCATTGGAAGAGTTGGAGGCGTTAAAAGAAGAAGTTGCAGGAAAACATTACTCAGATGTTGCTGTATCACAGATTTATAGTTTTTTGAATGTAAGAAAAAAGGAGTGTCAAATAAAGATACTTGAGGATGAATTAGTTGGATATACATCCCTTTCAAGACAGGATTTGAAAGCACTTAGAGAGAAAATTTATGGTAAAAACTTTGATACAGAGATTACTAATACATATGTAAATAAGATTAATGCTCAGTATGATATTGTTGAGCAGAATGAATTACAGAATTTATGTGCAAATGTTGAAAATATGAATATGAAGGAGCTTGAAGGAGCCCTTAGAATAATTGCTAATGGCGGATATCAGGAGAAATATTCATCTTCATATATTCTTATGATTAATAATAGGATAGAGCATCTTCAATATAAAGAACTTGAGGCTTTAACAGAAGGAATACAGGATAAAACAAAGCAAGAATTAGAAGAGTTGTATCAACAAATAGAACAGGGTGAATACAATGCGAAGTTTGTGAAGAAATTTTTGTTAGATATTCGTATGATTATTGAGAATAGAAAATATACAGAGATTTCTGAGCTTACAGCTGATGTTTGCAATAAGCCAAAAAGTGAAGTGTTAGATATTGAAAAGAAGGTAGAAGAAACAGGATATAGTAATGGTGTACTTTTGCTTCCAAGAAAGAAGATTGCAGATAAGAAGTTTGAATTTGATATGCATGAGCTTATTGATATTTGCAATGATTTTGATAGCCTTTCTGTGGAAGAAGTTGATAATCTTATTTCTAATGTGAAAGAAAAAGGGTTCTCACATAAAAGCTTAAATATTTATCTTGAAAGACTTAGACAAAGAAAATTTAATATTGCACTTGCCAGCGTAAACAAACTTAGTGCTTATTTTGTACAATTAGCCAATAAATATGGTGTAGGTGGTGGGGATATTTTAATTGCATCAAAGTCAGATGCATTTACTACTGCATTTAAGAATTTGAAAGCTGCTCATCCGAACAGTGGTGAATTTGATGTACCTGCATTTATCATGTCTGGTTCAGTGAATATAGCAATTTCATATAAGTATTGTTACTTGAATCAAGGAAATAAACAGGCCTTAATAGAAGTTAATAATATTAATTGTTTTAAGACTGTTAAGAAATTGTTTATTGAGTCAATGGTGGTAGAACTTAAAGATGGTTCAACAGTACCAGTTTCAGGAAGTGTCAATAAGCAGATGGTTCAGGCGTTTTTACAGATGATGAATGAGTTTGTAATGAATGTAAATAATTCAGTATTAATAGATTCCTTTGTAATGCCAACATTTAATGTTGCTCCATTGAGTAAGGATTGGTATTTATGCAATAATAGAGAACATGTGCTTACAAAGGATGAATTAAAGAATACAACTATTGGTGTTGTATATACAAATGAAGCTACAACGGAAATGGCAAAAGCTATGCATTTCCCGGGAAACAAGGATTGGGAACAGTATCAGGCAAAAGTAAAAACAAATTATCAGTTGTTACCGGATGAAACTCTTTTATTTGTCTATGATAAGACATTGTTAAATTCAGCTAAAGAAGGTTTTGCAGTAGGTGAGGACAAATTATTCATTAAAAAGCCTAATCAATCGGTTGTTACACTTACAATGAAGGATATATTTGAAGTTAAATGTGATGCTTCAGGTAAGATTTGTATAGACACAACAGGAACTGAACAGATTGTGTTGGATATGGTTACAGCATCAGCTAATTGTGCAGCTTTCGTTGCAGATAAGCTTGATGAATATGTAAAAAATATGCAGTTATTTGCTACAATTAATCAATAAACGGAGAATATGTAAAATGTATAAGATAATATTGGCATCAAAATCACCAAGAAGAAGTGAACTTTTGAAACAGATAGGTTTGGAGTTTGAGGTGTTGGTTAGTGATAAAGAAGAAGTAGTGACAAGTAATATACCAGGAGAAGTGGTAAAGGAATTGTCCATTCAGAAGGCTGTGGATGTAAGAGACATGTATGTTAATGCTGAACACAGTGAAAAATTTATTATAATAGGTGCAGACACGGTTGTTGCCATTGACGAAAAGATACTTGGTAAACCAAAGGACGAAGAAGATGCATTAAATACGCTAATGTCGCTTTCGGGAAGAGCGCATGATGTTTATACAGGAGTGACTCTTATTGTAAATGATGGAGAAAGAGAACAAAGGGATACATTTTATGTAAGAACCAAAGTATATATGTATGAAAATACAAATGAAGAATTGTTAGCCTATATATCTACAAAAGAGCCTATGGATAAAGCCGGGAGCTATGGAATTCAAGGTATAGGTGCTAAATTGGTTGAAAAAATAGAAGGCGACTACAATAATGTAGTCGGACTTCCGGTTTCAGCTATATACAACAAAATTAAAAAGCTAATTTAATGATTTTCTATACTGATTAGGTGTCATTCCAATGATATCTTTAAATTGTCTGGTAAAATGCTCTTTGTTTTCGTAACCGCATTTACCGGCAATGTCAGTAATAGAATCATAATCACTATTTAATAAATGGCAGGCATATTCAATCCTGCTTTTTATTATGTCCTGCATTACGGAAACTTCAAAAAGCTGCTTGTAAATATGTTGGAAGTAGGATGTACTAATGTTCAGTGATTTAGCAAGGTCATTAACATTTTTGTCAGGATTAAAAACACTAAAATTGTAAATAGAATTTCTAATTTCTATAAAGGACTGACGATATCTTATTAATTTATCTGAAAGATTTTTCTCGGTATATAAAACATCACTAAATTTACAAAAAAGAGTTTTTAATTTCATATCAACAATCATATCATGACAGTTACCGGTCTGACGAACCTCCCTTGATATGTCCTTAAAATATGAGGATATCTCCTGACTATTATGAACATATAAAGGCGTATTTAAAGGGATATTAAGATTTCTTAAAAAATTGTATATTTCACCATTTATATCATCTGAGATAAAGTGTATGAAGTCATTAAAGTAAGGTCCGGTTTCAGCCTTGTAAAATTGTGGGGTTTCACGATCATATATTAAAAAAGCAGGCTCGCTAATATGTATTATTTCACCATTTACCAAAACATTAACAGGTGTTTTGAAATGCAAAAAAAGGAGAGAATTAGTTCCGTTTGGTCTGTCAACACAAATTCCATTTTGGTGTACAAAATTATAGCCTGCAAATGAGATTTTTAGCATATTTACACAACCTTTCTTAAAAATTTCACTAAACTTATTAATGAAGATATGTTATCATAAAAAACAGAAAATATCAATTTTTTGATTAAAGAAATATTAAATTTAAGATATATAGTTGATTTTTTAGAGCATATGACATAATATTAAGGTATGGTATGCGTTATACATATGGAGGATAAAAAATGGTAAAGCTAATTGTAAGCGATATGGATGGGACACTTTTGCTTGATGGACAGACTGATGTTTCAGAAGAAGCCATCAATTTGATTGATAAGTTAAGTAAACACGAAGTAATATTTGCAGTGGCAAGTGGAAGAGCTTATGCAAATCTAGTGAAGATGTTTGGACAGATTAAGGATTCAATAATATACATTTGTGAAAATGGTTCGTTGATTAAATATAAGGATAAAACTATATATAAAGCTACATTTGAAAAGGATATGGCGAAAGCTATAGTTAATGATATTATGTCAAAGGATGAGTGTGAAGTACTTATTTCAGGAGAAAATTCTACTTATGTAATACCAAAGAAGCAGAGTTATGTTGAACATATGAGAAATATTGTTAAAAATGATGTTGTTGTAGTTAATGACATTGAAGATATTGAAGAAGATATAATTAAGATATCTGTGTATAATGAAGCTGGTATAGATATGGTTGATCAGTATTTTGAAGAGAAATGGGCTGATAAAACTGAAGCAACAGTATCAGGTAAATGTTGGCAGGATTTTGTTCCTAAAGGAGTTAATAAAGGTGTAGCATTACAGAAGGTTCAAGAAAAGTTTGATGTTCCACCGGATTTAACAATGTGTTTTGGTGATAATTATAATGACATTGCAATGTTTGGCCATGCATATTTTAGTTATGCAATGACTACAGCTAAGTCAGAAATTAGATCTAAGGCTCGTTATGTGGCAATGAGTGTTGAAAATATTTTGAACGATGTAGATAAGATGATTAATTTTAATTTATAATGGAGATAACAGATATGATTAATGAAAGCTATGCAAAAACATTTTTAGATAACCAGAAAAAATTATTTGATGAACCGGTAGCTGAGACTATAAGTGAAGCTGTGGAATTTTTGGAAGATATTATGGCAACTGTTGTTGAAGATATTGAAGAACTCAGAGATTATTTTGAAGAAAGCGGTATTGATACAGAAGGAATGTCTGATGATGAATTGATGGAATCATTAGAGGTATTCAAATTGGATGATGGTAAAATACTTATAGTAGAAGGTTAGAAATGAAGAAAATAGCGATATTGATAATAAGTATATTTATGATGGCAGGTATTATGATTGGTTGTAAGCAGAATATTGTTATAACAACCGGTTTTGAGGAAGATGAGGTGTTAAAAATATCTGGTGATGCAGTTAAGTTTAATGAAGCGGTTATACTTCTTTTAAGTGCAAAGGATAGTTATGATAGAGGGTTTGATGCTGAATTTTGGGAAATAAAATATGAAAATAGAACAATGCTTGATTATTTTAAAGATCAGGTAAAAGAAGAGATAATTAGAGTTAATGTTCTTGCTGCATTTGCCAAATCAAAAAATGTTTCATTATCAGAAGAAGAACAGTTAATGATAGACACTGCATCAAAAAAGTTTATGGAGAATGCAGACAAAGAAGTTATTGAAGAGTATGGAATTTCAAAGAAAAATGTTAGTGCATTAATGGAAAAGCTTGTTTTATCTGAAAAGGTTTATGAAAAAGTCATTAGTGATTATGAAATTGAAATAAGTGACGAAGAAGCCCGAGTAATGTATGTAAATTACATTACATTGGATGCCAAGGCAGAAAAAGCAATGGATATTGCAAGTGAGATTTTGGGAAAGGTTACTGCAGGAAATGAGTTAAAAGCAGTAGCTGAGAAGTATGATTATGCAACATATACAGAAGGGTATTTGTCAAGACTTAATTTTGACGAGGAGCAAAGTAATCTATTATTTAAACTTAAAGATGGAGAAGTGTCTTCTATAATTGAGAGTAAAGGGAAATTATATATCATAAAATGTATAAATGATTATGATGAAACTATGACAGATTCCAATAAGTCTGTTTTGATTGAATATAAGAAAACAGAAGAATTTGATAAAGAATATCAACCTTTTGAGAAAAGTACAAATGTAGAATTTAATACTGAACTTTGGGATGAGTTTAGTTTGACTAAGAATCAAAAACCTCTTGGTGTAAATGTATATGATATATTAGAAGAAGCCGGACAACAATAGTTGCCGGCTTCTTCTAATATAATAGGAAATTATATAGTGAACTTTATTTTATGAAGAAATAACTTCTGTTTTTACTTTCTTTTTATTCTTTAAGTTCTTTTCAATAAAATATATTGCTATTATAGCTACAGCTGAAATGATTGTTAAACATAAACCAGGAATGAAACCATCAGGAGTATATTTCAATTCTAAAGTGTGTGTACCTTCAGGAACATCCACTGTAAGCAAAGCGTTATGGAAGGAGCCAATATCAACCTTTTTACCATCAATATAAGCTGTCCAGCCTTTATCATAAATTATTGAAGTGAGCATTGTACCTGCTTCCTTAGCTGTAATTGTACCTTTAATATAGGTATCATTATAAGTTTCAACTTCGTATCCCTCATCAGCTAAAGCATTAAAAGCTGAGTCAAAAGTGTTTTGGTCAAATGCGTAAGCATATAATTGTAAAGCAGATACAGTTTCATCGGTACATGTTACAGTAACTGTACTTCCGGCAGGAACATTTCCTATATGAACAATTTGTCTGTGTTTCAAACCAGAAGCTGATCCACTTTTTGAGTAGTTCTGTTCAGTGTTATTTACGGTATAAGTTATGGTTTCAATATAATTTGTAACATAAATATATAAATCACAATCTGCTTCAGTATTTATGGTAGATGATTTTCCGTTGGCTACAGCAGAAAGTCTTGTGTACGTATTTTCATAACCGGTAGTTGCTGCAATAAAATTATTCTGAATCAAGAAAGGATCATTGCCACTTAAATCAAAATCTTTCAGTGAGTCATTCGGTATCATATATCCTAAAGGAAGAACATAATCAAGCTCATACAAATATCTGTCGTTGCTACTTGTAACAAGTGTCTTTAAATATGGTTCTTTATGTTCATATCTTGTAATGAGATATTTTACCGAAAGCATTGCTGAAGTCAAAGGAGTATTTCCATAATATGAATAAGCATTTGTAGATTGCTCTAATCCAAATCTTCCTAAAAGTTCTGTAAAATAACCATTTGCAGTTGAAGAGAAGATGGACACGCCATGGTAATCATTCCAAGCAGCATCATTTTTGGTGTTTCTATTTTCTTTTTCAACTCTGTAGAAACTATCATCATCAACCGAATCTAGAATAGTTGTTATATCATTATTATCTTCAAGGTATGAAGAATAACCTGTTGATTTATATGAAGCCTCGTGGTTTGAACTAAGAGCACCTTCAGCAATACATGTAACAACTAAAATGTAAATTGTAAACTGCTTGTATATCTTTGGATTTCTGTACATATTTATTATCAAAAGATATATAGCAAGGAAAAACAAGCTAATATATACAATATCAAATGAAGTAGTATGATCTGTGTAATACAACTGTTCGATAAGTATAATAAGTGCTACTGCACCGAAGAAACAAGAAAAAATTTCTTTTCTTGTAAAACTTTTTATATGTGTAG
Source organism: uncultured Roseburia sp. (assembly GCA_964515325.1). GTDB lineage: Bacteria > Bacillota > Clostridia > Lachnospirales > Lachnospiraceae > SVEL01. Next base: position 8,671 of record CAZESO010000052.1, read on the forward strand.
CGGCTTCATAAACCATTGTTAATATAAGAAAAATATATATAAATGATTCACGGCAAGGTAAGCTGTTTGGAAAATGAAAGCCATGCCATATAAAGTTTGGTATATTTAAATTAAAGCTTAACAGTAAAAGTGCTAAGAATGCAATTTTTCCTACTTTTTCACGAAAATTTATTTTGGAACATATACAATATAATGGTATCATTATAAATACAGCTACAGTACAATAAATATTCGGCTCACTTCCATCTAATATAGTAACTTCAACATTCATTAATGAACGTGAAATCATATCAAGAATAGAGAAGTAATTTTGCCAGTCACTAGGAAATGTACTTTCGGCAGATGCTGTATATCCTAAAGCAAAGTAGGCAGGTAAAAACATTACTGCACCAAGACCTCCCGCTAAAAGTGAACCTTTTATAAAGTGTAATATACGGGAACAGCCGATTTTTAAATTAAGGTTTTCATATGCAAAAAGTGTGATTCCGAAATAGATTACAGAAAAAATACACAACATAATTGCAATGTAATAATTTGAAAAAATCGCAAAACCAAGGCTTAGTGTATATAAAAGCCATTTCTTTTTCTTTACTAAATTCTCAATTCCAAGAGCTATTATTGGGAGTGCAACTATACAGTCAATCCACATAATATTCCAGCTGAAAGCTGCCATATATGATGATAATGCATAAAATACTGATATTGCTGCAATTGAATAGCCGGTTTTATTAAATCGTTTATAAATATAGTAAGCAAATGTAAATCCTGCAAGTCCTGTTTTAAGAATTATAAGTGCATCCATAGTAAGAAGGATATCACCTTTTATTGCAAAAATACCTAAGAGAAGGTTAATAGGGCTTGCGAGATAATAGGCATAAAGTGCAGTGAAGTTAACACCCATACCAATATTCCATGAATAGTATAAAGAGCCGCCTTCGGTAAGTTTTCTATAAAGTTCTTTGTAAAATGGAGCATATTGATGATAAGCATCACTCCTCAAATAGATTGAATCACCAAATGGGTAAACATCGCGTCCTGCAAAGATAACAACTAAAACAATAACAGGAATGATAAATGCAAAAAAGCAAGGTGAAAAAGCAGCAGGAAGTTTAAAATTCTTTTTGGGAGTTTTTACTTCTTCTGTTTCAGTTATAAGTTCCATTTCAATATCCTCCGATTCATTATTTTCTACATTTTTATCATCAGTAGAGTTTTTAAATATAAATAATTTACTAAATACATAATTGGATACAATCACAACAACTGAGATAATAAGTTTTGCAAGTAATGCATTTAGATGTATAATGCTTGCAAAAGCAAGGAATATATCCGTTATTATAAGGGAAAACACCCTTGCCAGAATAAAACTTGGTAATTCATGTTTTATTACTGAAAATCTAAAAGATTTGGATTCAAATACAAATAATTTATTTGTAATATATGCTGTAGCTACAGCGAAAATCCAGGCAATCGTGTTTGCAACAATCTCGTTGATTGAAAATATATAGTGGAGAAGTGCAAATACAACGAAGTCCACTACGGTGGTTAATACACCAAATATGGTGTAAGAAATAGTTTCTTTGTTCAAATATTTTTGTATATTCACTTTATTTACTCCTTTTTCTGATGGTTGTTAGTAAGTGAGATATTAGTATCTTTTAATATAAATAAAGGTCTGTTTTTGACCTCGATGTATATGTTGGCAATATACTCACCTAATATACCGAGCGATATTTCAATAATACCACCTAAAAATATTACAGCAGAAAGAGTAGTAACATATCCTGGAACATCAATACCCCAAATCAGGGTTTTGATTATTGTAACTAATATATATATAAAACCTACAAAAGATATGAGGAATCCCATTCCCGTAACAAAACGTATAGGAGCAATGGAAAAAGTTGTAATGCCGGTTACAGCATAGCGTAATAAACCTTTAAAACTCCACTTTGTAGTACCTAATAATCGTTCGACATTCTCATAAGGTAACCATTTTGTTTTGAAGCCAACCCAGGCGAATATGCCTTTGGAAAAACGTTGTTTTTCTGACATTGACATTATGGCATCAACCATAGCTCTGGTCATAATTCTGTAATCAACAGCACCTTGAACTAAATCTACATCTGTAATTTTATTATTGAGTTTGTAAAACATTCTTGAAAAAAAACTACGTATTGGAGATTCGCCTTCACGTGTTGTTCTCATAGCAGCACAGCAATCATAGCCATCTTCAATATTTTTTATCATTTCTGGAATAAGAGCAGGTGGGTGTTGTAAATCAGCATCCATAACAATTACATAATCAGCTGTTGTATAGGAAAGTCCGGCATACATACCTGCTTCCTTTCCAAAATTTCTGGAAAATGATAAATATGAAACATTATCATTGGAATTTCCTAAATTTATAAGTATTTCATGTGTTTTGTCTCTACTGCCGTCATCTATAAATATAAAACGAAAATCATAGCCGTCTATGGATTTTGTAACTTTTGTAGTTTCTTCAAAAAACATATTTAACATTTCTTCCTCGTTGTAGCAAGGAACAACGATGTCTACAGTTTTTAACATAGATATCCTCCGTTTCTGAAATATATAATAGTCTTACATGACTTTTGTAACGCATTCTAAAATTCTATTTTACTATAAATAGTTATAAAAATAAAGGGAAAATAAGTAAAAAAGAAAACAAAAAGACTATCATTTAGAATAATATCCAAATGATAGTCTTTTAAACTTTATAAATGACTATGTATTAGTTGTTTTTTGTATTTTCATTCTGCTTCATAGCACGAACCTTTAATGAAAGACCGAAGAGGTTGATGAAACCTTCAGC
>CAZESO010000053.1:0-11062 GCA_964515325.1 uncultured Roseburia sp.
TCTATTATGAAGCGCAGCTACACCAAGACCTACAATAACACCGCCAAATACCCCCATCTGTAATGTAGGAATACCTGCAACACTGGCAATTGTACCTTCTAATACACCTTCTGATATTGTTCCATCTGCAAGTATTTCACCATTAATAATTAACATTGCATTTATTGCTGTATTCATAACAAAATATGCGATAACAGCTGACAATGCTGCCACTTCCTTTTCTTTTCTTGCCATACCTATGGCAATGCCCACAGCAAATAACAATGCAAGATTATCAAATATCGCACTACCAACCTTGCTCATAATTACCAGCAAAGCATTAAGAACAGTTCCTTCGCCTAAAATTCCTGTAAGACCATAAGTTTCTATAGTCGTTGTATTTGTAAAGGAACTACCTATTCCAAGTAACAACCCTGCAACAGGCAAAATAGCAATCGGCAACATAAAACTTCGTCCAATACGTTGCAAAACACCAAATATTTTGTCTTTCATTTCGCATCTAAACTCCTTTAAAAATATAATTTTAGAGATAGTATGCTCTTATTTTTGAAAATTATTTACATTAACATATCTTATTTCTGTAAAAAATACCCTTTAAAAACCAAAAACATTGTGATACAATTCCTTACATGGGTATTGAGGGAACCCAAAAAGAAAATTTTTTATACAAAGGAGTTAAAAAAAATGAGAAAATTCAAACAATTATTAGCTTATGGTTTAGTTGCTGTAATGTCATTAAGTATGGTTGCTTGTGGTTCAAAAGAAGACAGTGATGATGACGATGATGACAACAAAAAGAAATCATCTAAAAAAGTTACTGTTGAAAGTTTATTAGAAGATATTCCTACAGATAAACTTGATAGTGTAACAGCAGGTATTAAATTAGACATTGACTTAGGTATGGATCTTAAAGGTGCAATGCTTGAACAGGGCGCAACTGAAGATGATATCGAAGCAGCTATCGAAGCAGGTTCTGTAACAGAAGATATGTTAGATATGAAGATTGTAATGACAATGGATATGACTGCTGAAATTACAAACGATTATATGCATCTGAAGGGCGATATGGATATGAATGCTATTGGTCAGGAAGAAAGCATAACAATGGAATCTTATACTGACTATACAGACAAGGACACAAACATTACATATACATATGATCCTGATATGGAAGAATGGTATGTATCTGAAGAGGATAAAGAAGATTCTGATGAGGAAATGTCTCTTGAAGACATTGGTTCAATCACAAAGTATTTTAAGGAATCTAAAATTGCTGATGAAACTGATGATGTTTATGTATTAGAAGTTGTTCTTGATTTAGAAAAAATATCAGAAGACGAAGCAGATGTAATGGAAGAAATCATTGACAGTGCTGCAGATTCAGCAGATGAATTTTTAGGTGATTCAGAAGAACTTATTTCTTCTATTGATGAACTTGCTGTTACTATTGAAATTGACAAAGACACAAACTATGTATCTTCTATCAAAGTTGATTTCTCAGATATACTTGAAGAAGTTATAAAGACACTTTCTGAAAGTGATGAAGAAACTGCTGCTTATGCTGACTTCGTTTCAATTAACGAATTTTCAATAGAAATCACATTAGATGATTACAATAAGACAGATGTTGAAATCCCTGAAGATATTATCGAAAATGCTTCTGAAGAAGATGACTGGAGCGATGATTGGGATGACGACTGGGATGACGACTGGGATGATGACTGGGATGATGATGACGATGATGATTTCGGAAAGGGTTCTGATGATGATTCAGTAGTTGTAAATGGTGATAAAGTTGATTTATATGACTATGATGGTACAGTAATTGTAACATTCACAATTCCAGACAGCTATGAAGTAGATTCAGAATACAGCACAGACACATATGTTTTCTTAGATGGCGAAAACTGGAATACTGTTACAGTTTCTTCATCAGTAACATACTGGGCTAGAAATTTAATGAACGGCGAAGGCTATGAAGGTGATTTAGACTTTTACACAAGAGATGAAGCTACTGAAGTTGACCCAATTAAAACAAATCAGGGTACAGTAAGAGTATTTATTAATACTTGGAGTTTCGACGAAAACCCAACAGTTGATTTTTCACAGACTGTTGTATATGTTCTCGAAAAATCAGATGATACATATGTTTCTGTAGAAGGTTATGTAGATGAAATCCAAGAATCTGGTTATACAGTTGAATCATTCATTCAGACAGTTCTTCAGTAAGATTAAATAGAAAGTTGCAACAAATATATTTTGTTGCAACTTTTTTATTTCTACATATTTATTCTTCAATGATTACTCAACTTTTCCGCCTTCAACAACTAAGTTGTCTGCATCTACAGCATCACCATATACTGGTGCTAATGTTTCTTCATAATCCTTGTGGAAGAACTGCTCATCAGCTAAACCTTCAATTTCTTCATTAATCCAGTTTAACAATTCTGTATTACCTTTCTGAACTGCTGGTGCGATTGTATCAAGACTTCCTACTGATTCTACGCCAACCTTAAATCCCTTGTTCTGAAGTGCCCATGCTAAAACTTCTGTGTTATCTGTTGAGAATGCATCTCCTCTTCCATCAAGTAATGCATCATATGCTTCCTGGTATTCATCAAACTTTACAAGCTCAATGTCTGGATAATTTTCACCAAAATATGTTTCTGCAGTTGTTCCCTTTACAACAATAAGCTTCTTTCCGTTTAACTGTTCTACATCTGTAATCAAATCATCCTCTGGTGATACAACACCAAGTGCCACCTTCATGTATGGTAAAGCGAAATCTACCTGTTCTGCACGTTCTTCTGTAACTGTAAAGTTTGCAAGAATAATATCAACTTTTCCTGACTTTAAATATTCTACACGGTTTGCGGCTTCTACATAAACAAATTCAACTGCATCTTCGCTTCCAAGTAAATCTTTGGCAATTCTCTTTGCAAAATAAACATCATAACCCTGTACTTCGCCATTTTCATCTACATAGCCAAATGGATTCTTATCACTGAATACACCAATTTTAATTTTTCCATCCTTCTTAATTGCCGCAAGATCTCTTACTGTTGACTTTGAATCTGATTTTGATTCATCAGAATCTTTTTTACCGCAAGCTACTAAAACTCCCAATGCTAAAACTGCTACTAATAATACGCTTAATACTTTCTTTACATTTTTCATATTCGTTTTCCTCTTTTCATTTAATTTTCTTCTAAATTTTCTTCTTACTTAAATTTCCAATGCCTCATAATGGAATGTATTCAAGAACTTCTTTGCTCTCTCCGTTTTAGGATATGAGAAGAATTCCTTAGGCTCTTCCTCTTCAACAATTTCTCCCTTGTCTAAGAAAATCACCCTGTCGGCAACTGCCTTTGCAAAATCCATTTCATGTGTGACTATAATCATAGTCATTCCATCTCTTGCAAGCTCCAACACTACCTGTAAAACTTCCCTAACCATTTCAGGATCAAGAGCTGCTGTTATTTCATCCAATAACAAAATCTCTGGATGCATAATCAATGATCTTACTATTGCAACTCTTTGCTTTTGACCACCTGATAGCTGTCTTGGATACATATTCTTTTTTTCTAAAAGACCAACTCGCTGTAATAATTTTTCAGCTTCTTCTTTTACTTCATTTTTGTTTCTTTTCTGCACAAGCACTGGTGCCAGTATAATGTTATCCAGCACTGTTTTATGTGGAAACAGGTCATAGCTTTGAAAAACCATACCTATTTTCTCACGAGATTTATGCATATTCTTTTTGTCATCATTTATCTTTTTTCCATCTAATAATATTTCACCTGAATCTATCTCCTCTAATAGATTCAAACATCGTAAGAATGTACTCTTACCACAGCCAGATGGACCTACAATCACTACAACCTCTCCCTTATTGATAGAAAAGTCGATGTCCTTCAATACCGGAGGTGAGTCATCAAATGACTTGGTAAGTTTTGTTGTCTGTAATATTGGTTGTTCCATTTTCATCCTCCTTTTCCATTTATTTTTTCAGCCTTTTTTCAAGGAAAGCTGATAACCTTGATATTGGGTAACATACTGCAAAGTATAGCAGAAATATGGTTCCATATATCCATATTGCAGCTTTTGGATTCTCATATCTGGAAGCATCTATAATCTGCTTTCCAACCTTTACTACCTCAACTACACCGATAAGCACCACCAATGATGTGGTTTTTATCATTCTTGTGAGCAAACTGACTGCTGATGGCAATAATCTGCGAATTGTTTGTGGCAAAATTATATGCCAATATAATTGAAGCTTAGAAAATCCTAAACTGTACCCGCTTTCATATTGGTGCTTTGGAATAGATATTAATGCGCTTCTCACCAGGTCACCCATTTCAGCAGTTCCCCAGAAGGTGAATACTATGACCGCTGCCAGCTCACCTGAAATATCCATGTCAAAATGCTTCGCCGCACCAAAATACACAAGAAACAATAATACTAACTGTGGCATAATTCTTACAATTTCAAGATATACCCTACAGATAAACCTTACTATTTTATTCTTTCCTGCCATAATTACTCCAAGGAGTAATCCTAAAACTATGGACAGCAACATTGATATTAATGCCAATTCCAATGCTACCCACAGACCTTCAAGAAGTCTTATGAAGTTTATTCCCTTAAACAGAACCTGTATTCCCGAATCCTGCATATCTTACCCTCCTCTCTATCCATGAACTAATCAATGATATAGGAAGAAGTATTATCAAATAAGAAATAACCAGCATTAATAATGCCTCATCCGTTTTATAATACAAGCCAATCAAATCCTTTGTGACATACATTAGATCTGCCAATGCAACTGCACTAAATACTGATGTTTCTTTAATCAGGAATATAATATTTGCACAGAACACCGGAACGCTTGTTGCAATTGCCTGTGGAATAATGATTTTCCAAAAGGTCTGTCTTTTTGTCATTCCAAGGCTATATGCCGATTCCCTCTGTATATTGGGAATACTGTCTATTCCTGTACGAAATGCTTCTGCCATATAGCTTCCTCCAAGGAAGATTAGACCAATGATGCCACAGGCCTCTGAGCTTAGTACTATATCTACCTTTGGCAGACCGAAGTACAGGAAAAATAATTGTATTAATAAAGGTGTGTTTCTGGATAATTCAATATAAATCTGAACTATATTCTTCAATATTGGTATCTTAAGTTCTTTTATCAAACAACATATAATACCTACCACAAACGCACCTGCAATACCGTATGCCGCTATTTGTAATGTTAATTTTGCCGCCTCCACATACAGAGGAGTATAGGTTTCTATAAATTCATAATCCATGATGACCTCACTAAAAATTGATTTTTATTATCTATTTTTTTGTATATGGTACAAGGTTATCATCCAATTCAACATCCAATGATTTGTTAATGATGTTGGTTGCTATCATAATAGTTGCAAATGCTGTTATAGCTACTATCTGCTCCTCATTCCAATGCTTCTTCAACTCATCAAAAAGCTCCTTTGGAATGTTATTGGCATCCTTAACAATAGCCTTACCATACTGTACCAAGAGACTTTCCTCTTCAGTAAATGCAAATGTTTCAAAATCTATATCCAACTCCTTAAGGATTTTTCTAAAGTATGCGCTGCATAATAAGCAGTCATTTTGTTCAGAAATTGCATAGCAGAAAAAGTTAACTGCTCGCTCTCCTAAGAAAGCTTCTATTGTCCTTTCCAATGGGAACCATTCCATCAATGCGTGATATGCAGGAATGGAATGCAATAATGTCAATTTCATATTTGTTATTTTCCCATTCACTCTAATTTGCTCATCTATTAATGCTTTTACTTCATCTGAAGCTGTTTCATAATTTACCTTTGAAATATATGCCATAATTAAGTTCCTCCTATCTTGTTAATAAGCCTGCGTCTAATACAAACTGACTGCCTGTAATGTATCTGGCTTTATCACTTGCTATAAACTTCACTGATTCAACTACATCCTCTGTCTCAATCCATGGAACAGGTAATAGGTTTCCTGCAGAGCGTTCAGCAATCTCAACCGCTGTTGTTCCTTCCAATTCAGCAAGTCCGTCATTCATTGGTGTATTCACACCTGTAGGATGAATTGTAACTACTCTTATTCCATAAGGTGCCAGTTCAATTGCCTGTGACTTTGCAAGTCCGATTAATGCATGCTTTGATGCTGCATAATGGCTCATACGATTCATTCCTCTAAGTCCTGCAATGGAAGAATTGTAAATGATTACACCGCTTTTCTTTTCGATTAAATGTGGTATCACATACTTTGAAACAAGCCAGCCACCCTTTAAATTGATATCGATAACAGCATCCCACTGCTCTTCTTCCAATTCATGTGAATTTCCGTATGCGGCAATTCCAGCATTACTAAATAATATATCAATGCCACCAAATGCTTCTACACCTCTGGCTACTGCCTCTTTTACATCATTGGCTTTTCTTACATCACCTGCATAAATCACGATTTTTGCACCTAATGCTTCTACTTCATCCTTTAAATTCTCTAAATCTTCATTAGAAGAACGATTATATGCCGGATATGATATCTTTTCTCCTAAGTCAAATGCGATAATATTGGCACCTTCCTTTGCAAAGGCAAGGGCTACTGCCTTGCCCTGACCTTTGGCTGCACCTGTTATAAAAATTGTTTTTCCATCAAATTCCTTTGCCATATTGTCCTCCGTTCCGAGACTGTGATTTTTCACACTGTCCTCCATATGTACTCTTTACTTAAATGCTTTTTCAAATGCCTGCTCTAAATCCTGAATTAAATCATCTGCATTTTCCAAGCCAACAGATATTCTTACTAAATTGCTTGGTATTCCTGCCAATTCATGTAATTCTGGCTCTAATTCTGAATGTGTTGTCTCTGGTGGATTAGCGATTAATGTTCTCACATCTCCAATATTTACATGGTAAGATAACACTTCCAATGACTTTATAAATGTCTTGAACTGATCTCTTGTTCCACCAAAACCAAATGAAAATACTGCTCCTGCTCCATTTGGGAAATATTTATCAGCAAGCTCTTTGTACTGGCTGTCCTTTGCAAATGGATGTCTTACCCATTCCACTTCCTTCTTATTCTCTAAATATTCAACAAGCTTCTTTGTTGTCTTCACCTGTTTTTCCAATCTTTCTGACAATGTGCTAAGTCCCTGTAATACAAGGAAAGCATCAAAGGCACTAAGTGTTGCGCCGATGAATTCAAGATAAAATATTCTAAGAGAAGCAACAAATGGTGACTTTGGAGCTAATTCAAGAGGTGTTCTTGGATTGCCCTGTAAATCTCTCATCTTATATGATTTTTTATGGAACTGTGGGAAACGTTCTTTGCTATATTCAAAGTCACCCTTCTCTACTACAATACCTGCGATTGTATTTCCATGTCCTGAGATACCCTTTGTTGCTGAGTACACGATAATGTCTGCGCCATGCTCAAATGGTCTGAACAAATATGGTGTAGCAATAGTGTTATCTACCACAACCGGAACTCCATGCTTGTGAGCTACCTCTGCGATTGCTTCAAAATCATATACCTCAATGTTTGGATTACTTATTGATTCCAAATAAATTGCCTTTGTGTTGTCATCTATTAATTTTTCATATTCACTTGCATCAGTTCTGTTCTTTACAAACTTTGTTGTAATTCCAAACTTTGGAAAGAAATTTGTAAGTGATTCCTGAGCTGCTCCATAAAGTGAAGATGCTGAAATAATATTTCCACCGCCTTCTCCTAAAAGAAGAACTGCATATGAGATTGCTGCCATTCCTGATGCAACTCCAATTGCTGCTGAACCACCATCAAGCTCTGCGATTCTCTGTTCCAATACACTTACTGTAGGATTTCCAACTCTGGTGTAAATACCACCGCTTTCGCTTCCTGTCCATAAACCTCTTGCTCTATCAATGTCAGAAAGATCAAATGCTGCAGTCTGATAAATCGGTGTATTTACCGCATTGAAATGATCCTCTGATGAATAACCTGCGTGAATTCTTTTTGTATCAAAATGATAATTTTTATTTGCCATAATAATGTTCCTCCATTCCCTTCTTTTCCTATCTGTTTGGTATGAATTAATAATAACATTAATCTCTGTATTTGTATAATACCTATAACCTAACGCCTGCTATAGTCGTTTCTTATAACAGTAAGTATCCAATTTTTACTAATTCTTACCTATAATAACGCCACCACCTACGACCTTGTTACCATCATAACACACCAGCGCCTGCCCTGGTGTCGGTGCTCTTTGCGGTTCTTCAAATACACATTCCATAAACCCGTCATCTCTTTTCTTAAGAATTGCATTTGCTCCCTTGTGATTGTACCTTATCTTAGCAACTACAGGCATTTCTCCCTGTAAATTCTCAATTGACATATAATTAAAATCTTTAACAATAATATTTCTAGTCAAAAGCTCTTTATCTTCTCCAAGAACCACCTCATTAGTATCGCTTCGGATTTCAAGAACATATAGTCTCTCACCCGAAGCGATTCCTAAACCTTTTCGCTGTCCAACTGTATAATGAACAATTCCTTTGTGTCTTCCAAGTATATTTCCTTCTGTATCAACAAAATTTCCCGGTAATATTTCATTGGAAGAATTACTTATAATAAAATCTCCATACTTGCCATCAGGTACAAAGCATATATCCTGACTATCCGGCTTTGATGCAATGATTAATCCAGCATTCCTTGCAATATCTCGAACCTCATCCTTAGAGTATTCACCAATTGGCATTAATGTTCTTTTAAGCTGCTCCTGTGTCAGATTATATAATGCATAGGTCTGATCCTTTTCCTCTGTTACGGACTTTGTCAATGTATATCTGCCATTGTCCATTTGCTTAATTCTTGCATAGTGACCTGTAGCTATATAATCAGCACCTATTTCCATGGCACGACTAAGCATTGATTCCCATTTTACATACCTGTTACATGCAATACATGGATTTGGTGTTCTTCCTGCTTCGTATTCTGAAACAAAGTAATCAATAACCTTTTCCTTGAAAGGAACTTTAAAATTCATTACATAATATGGAATGCCAATCTGGTCTGCCACTCTTCTTGCATCATCTACAGCACTAAGTCCACAGCAACCTCCATTATTTGATTGTGTATCATATTCCTCATCCTGCCATATCTGCATTGTTACTCCGATAACATCATATCCCTGCTCCTTTAATAAATATGCCGCAACAGAGGAATCAACACCGCCTGACATTCCTACAACCACTTTTTTCTTTTTACTCATTTCTCCAATATCTCTCTTTCATTTACTAATCATAGGGTGCTCATTCGAGTACCCTATAACTAGACATCAGGTGCTCATCCGAGCACCTGATGTCTAAGATAAATCTAACATTCTTTGTAATGGTTTTCTTGCTTCCACCATAATCTCTTCTGGTAATTCCACTTCGGAATCCATAGCTTCCAATGCCTGTTCTGCTTTTTGCAGAGTCACTTTTTTCATATTTGGACAAAACTGTCTGTGACCAACAGAATAAAACTTTTTATTAGGATTCTTTTCCTGTAATTCAAAGAAAACTCCCATCTCTGTACAGATAATGAATTTCTCAGAATCTGTATCTGTTGCAAAATCAATAATCTCTGATGTACTTCCAACAAAATCGGAAATTGCTATTACATCCTCTGTACATTCCGGATGGGTAAGTACTAACGCATCCGGATATACTTCTTTAGCTTTTATAACATTATCTGCTGTTATACTTTTATGAACATGACAAAATCCGTCATTTAAAATAAAGTTTTTTTCAGGTATTTTTTTCGCAACATATCTTCCAAGATTCTCATCTGGAACAAAAAAGATATTCTTTTGGGGAATTTTTTGTACTACCCTTAATGCATTAGATGAAGTAACACATACATCTGAAGCTGCTTTTATTTCAGCTGTTGAATTTACATAACAGACGACCGCAAGGTCGTCATATTGCTCTCTTACTTCTGCTATTCTCTCCACTGTTACCATATGTGCCATAGGACAGTCAGCAAAATCATCTGCCATAACCACCTTTTTTTCTGGATTTAACAGTTTTGCACTCTCTCCCATGAATTTAACACCACAAAAAAGTATATTTTTCTGTTCTAATTGTGTGGCTATCTTGCTTAGGTAGAAAGAATCGCCTACATAATCTGCTATTCTTTGAACTTCTCCATCAACATAGTAATGTGCAAGAATTGCCACATCCTTTTCCTTCTTCAATTCATTTATTTTATCTATAATATTCTCACTCATATTATTTCCTTAGTATGTTTCACTAACATCCTCTTCTAATTCTTCTATATCATTTACCGGCTTCTTAAGACCTTCTATGACAATATTATTCTTTTCTGCATAATCCCATAGTGCTGCATGTATGGCTTCCTCTGCCAAAAGGGAACAATGTACCTTTACCGGAGGAAGACCATCCAATGCCTCACATACAGCCTTGTTTGTTACCTGCATTGCCTCCTGTACTGTTTTTCCCTTTACAAGCTCTGTTGCCATACTGCTTGTTGCAACTGCTGCGCCACATCCAAAGGTTTTGAACTTAACTTCCTGAATAATGCCATTTTCGTCGATGTCAAGATACATTCTCATAATATCTCCACATTTTGCGTTTCCAACAGTTCCAACACCACTTGCATCCTCTATCTCTCCTACATTTCTAGGATTATTGAAATGATCCATTACTTTTTCGCTATACATATTACTTTCCTCCCTTTTTTAAGAAATCTTCATATAATGGTGACATACTTCTAAGTCTCTCAACAATTTTCTTAAGTTCATCAACTGTAAAATCAATATCTTCCTTTGTTGTTTTTTCCGACAACGTAAGACGAAGTGAACCGTGTGCTTTTTCATGCACAAGCCCAATTGCCAATAGTACATGAGATGGGTCTAATGAGCCTGACGTACATGCAGAACCACTTGAACCACAAATACCTTTTTGGTCTAAAAGAATAAGCAACGATTCTCCTTCAATATATTGGAAACAAAAATTTGTATTGTTGGGAAGTCTCTTTTTTCTCTCTC
>CAZESO010000054.1:0-11052 GCA_964515325.1 uncultured Roseburia sp.
GGTTGGAGTGGATTTTGGACAAGTAAAGAAATATATGTCATTATTTCCAGATAGAGTATATCGAAATATTTATCAGGGAGGTTTGATGAATGAGTTGGTATAGCGAACATTATCTTGAATGGAAAGAAATTATAGAAACAGTATCCAGAGAACTAGGTAGAAACGAGCAAATGATTGAAAAAGATACGATTCAGTCAATGTTTCTGTATGAGTTAGCTAAGTCTGAATTACCATTTGTATTTAAAGGTGGAACTTCGCTTTCTAAGGCATATAATTTAATTGACCGTTTTTCGGAAGATATTGATTTGTCTATGAATCGAAGACCAACACAATCAGAACGAGTAAGGTCAAAAGAGATAATAGTCAATATTGCTGAGAAATTAGGGTTGATACTAACGAATCCGGAGAAGATAAAATCCCGCTACGATTATAATAAATATGTATTCGAATACAAATCTATGTTTGTGGAAATACCTTTAGAGATTATTATTGAGACTAGCTATTACCGAGCGGTGTATCCAGTTGAAAATCATCTTGTAGGCAGTTTAGTAGGAAAATTTTGTACAGAAAGAGGGATTGTATTACCTATCCCGTTTGAATCTGCGGAAATAATAATGAATGTTCAGTCTATTGAAAGAACTTTTGTAGACAAGGTGTTTGCTGTATGTGATTATAAAATACAAAATATGCAGGACAGAGATTCTAGGCATTTGTATGATATTTGTAAATTGCTTGGAAAGGTAGAATTAAATCAGCAAATGGATGAGCTGATTGATATAGTTAGAGTTGATAGAATGAAATCTAATAATAATCCATCTGCACAGCTCCAATATAATATTCCGAAGATGCTAAAAGAAATAATTAGTAGCAGATTTTATGAATCTGATTATAAAAATGTAACGCAAAAATTGTTGTATGAGGATATTTCGGATGATTATGCTATAGAAAATGGCATTGCTAAAATAGCAGAAACAGATATATTTGAATATAAGCAATAGGGCTGTATATATAGACAATAAGGGTAAAAAAGAAAAAGTGCTTGACTTAATATCAAAAATGTACTATCATAATTGTGGTGAAGGTCTTAAAATGATACTAAGTGAAAATTAAAGTCATAGGAGGAAAGAAAAATGTTTAAAGATTTAAGTGGTATGTTTGAGGATTTTGGTTTTAAGTTGGTGGTTATCAGCAGCCTTTTAGGAAAGGACACAAGCTTTGCCAAAGAACTTGAAGAAATGCAGGAAAAGTATGTAGATGATTTTGACGGAGATGGCTATGAGTGCATTCCTGAAATGGTTGAATACTTTGAAAACTTGAAATTAACAGAAGAAGATTTGGCACTTGTAGAAGAATTAGTATTCGATGGTGGAGAGGATATATATTTCTTGATTATGCCAGATTGGGACGGGGAATCAGAGGAATTTGATGTAAATAGCGTAAAAGGTTTTGAACTTTTACCAAATTTGAAATCAGTTGTATATTGTGCAATGTGTGATGAAGAGTTAATGGAAGAGTTTGAAAAGAAGGGTATTGAGGTTGAATAAATCATTGTAAGTTGTCAGGAGAAGGAACAATGGAATTAGATAATAGAATTGCAAACATAATGAAAAAGATGGAAAAGCTTTCGACTAAAAATCCAGAGTTTCCATGTGGGGAATTTCCACCAAAGTGGAAAGCCCCGCTTACAGAATCGCAGGTGGCAGATTTTGAAGGTAAGAAAGGTATTAAGCTACCAGAGGATTATCGTAGGTTTATAACAATTATAGCTAGTGGAGGAACACAGCCATTTTATGGGTTGCGTGGGTTGTTTGATAAGGAAATGGAGATTTCTCGTAAATATGTTGGCGAGAAATTTCCATTTACAGTTGATGCACCATTTAAGCTTTTTGAAATGTCAGAGGAAGAGTATGAAGCATATTGGGATAGTAGAGAAAGTAATCCTGATGATTTATATGGACAGCTTGCTCTTTGTGATGAGGGATGTGGTATGGAGAGTATATTGATTGTGAATACAGATGATGAAGAAACCTATGGAACAGTATGGTTCTATGATTTATCAAATGATTTTGGAATTATGCCAATTATTAATCCTCGGACATGTAAGCCAATGCATTTTTTGGATTGGCTTGAGTATTATGTGGATAAGACATTGGAATTGCCGGATGATGATTATTTCAGTTATGGGGAACTTACTGTAAATGAGGAGATGTAATATGGAACTAAAAGATTATAAACAATTGTTGATTAATTATCCAAAAGATAGTGCTGACCCTTTTGAATATCCAAAAGGAGATAAACCTTATTTATTTTGGTTGAGTAACAGGGTTAAGAATTGTTCATTGTTATTTGATGATAAAGAGTTGGATCCTCACAGACTTGAACTTCCACCTGATTTTAGTATGGGTTATACGAATTTATTGAAGTTTGAAAGGTTATTTTTGTTACATATAGGGGATGGAAAGTATTTAGATACAT
Source organism: uncultured Roseburia sp. (assembly GCA_964515325.1). Taxonomy (GTDB): domain Bacteria; phylum Bacillota; class Clostridia; order Lachnospirales; family Lachnospiraceae; genus SVEL01. The sequence continues at coordinate 2,476 of CAZESO010000054.1, forward strand.
ACAAAAAGCCGGCACAATTATTGTACTGTAAGGAGGGTATAAGTGAAGATGATTTAGTTGCAGACACATTTTTGTTTGTGTTTAAAGAAGGAAATGAAGATGTGAGGACAACAGAAGCTGCATGGAAATGGAATCCGAGCCTTATAAGAGAATTAACAGGGAAGGAAAACTACAGCATAGCAGATGCAAGAAAGATTATTAGTTATATTAGGAATGGCAATACCAGCATATATGCTTGTATTGGTGTGAAGACCATTGAAAATTACTATTGGCATTAATGAATAATTGGTATGTTAGAGGTGTGGCATGAAGGTTTCTTTTGATTTGGATGATACATTATTTGTGTCTCCTGAAAAGTTTAAAACAGAAAAAGGGCTTATGTTTCCGTTTAACATTATCTATAAAGAAAGACTAAGATTTGGGACTATAGACTTGTTAAAGTGGATTAGAGCTCAAGGGATAGAACTGTGGATTTACACAACATCTTTCCGTTCAGAAAGATACATTAGGGGACTATTTAGGTGTTATGGTGTAAAACTGGATTTTGTCGTTAATGGAGAAAGGCATGCCCATGAGGTACAAGCTGGTAAAAGAGAATCAATGCCTTCCAAGTATCCAAGCAAATACAGAATTGATTTACATATTGACGATGATATTTCTGTTATGCAAAATGGTAAAACATATGGTTTTAAAGTGTTTGTAATTGGAGAACAGGATGATGAGTGGGATAAGAAGATAAGGTGGGAGATTGAGAAAATTATGATAAAAAGTGATTATGGAAAGTAGGAAGAAAGTGAGTAGAGAATTAAAAAACATTTCTCTTACAGGTAGATTATGTTATCTGTTTATGTGTATAGAGAGATATCTTGTTAATCTTTATCCTAATAAAGACTGGACATTAATAGCTGAAAAATGTTGGCAATGGACTAATAAATATTGGAATGAAGGATGCGATGAGTATGCCAAAATAGTTCCAGAGTATCTTTTTGAGTTTGATAGTTATAAAGAAACAAGCGAAAAACAATATGATGGAAGTCTTTCCGAAAAGGAGTATTTGGAATTTGTAAATCTGTATGCTGGAATTACAGAGGGTGAAGATGAAAATGAAATAAATCAGTTGTTGATGTTACCTATTGATTTTAATAATGAATGTGAGTGTACTAATTTTTGCAGTGCAGATGAATCAACATTGGCTATTTTAGAAAAAGCAGAATTAATATTGCTGGGTAATAATATAGATTGTCCATGTACAGATGAAATAAGTGGATTAACTGTAGAACAAAAGAATGGCTGGGGAGATTTTATAGATAGTAGATATCTTTCAATTGTTTTGAAGAAATGGGGTTCACTACAAGGGGACAATTAGAGATTTTGGAAGATGGAGTTTGGAAAGATTATAAATAAAATAAGCAGAGAGGAATTTATGTAGTGGAACGAGAAGAATATTTTGAAAATGTAAAAAGGATTGATTGGACATTATATGAAACTGCTTATGGAAATGCAGGAATAGATATTGAAGATTATGTAAATTCGAATAATTATATACCTAATATTGCAAGTTTGTTGATTCAACTTTTATCCGAAAATCATGATGAGGCAATGGGTGCAACGCATCATTTATGGTGTGGTTTGTGTCACCAGCATGCTTACATTTCATCAGCGGCCTTACCTGCTTTTGATTTCTTGATGTATGGCTTGAAAAACTTAGATAATAAATTAAAAGTAGAATTACTTGATATTTTTTATGGTTTTGTAGTGGTAATACCAAAAGAAGAGCCAATAACTACATGGCAGGGAAAGTTAAGGCAGAAAGTTGTTAATGAGCGTACATATTTTGAATGTCTCTCAAAGAGTGATGATGAGGATGTAGCTGATTTTTCAAAGGAAGTATTAGAAGAAATGTAGAGGAGTGTAAAAATGTATTCATATGATCGTTATAGTGATATTAACAAATTTATAACAAATGCTAATGAACTGAAAATGATGATACATTAGAAATTGTATATATAGATGAACCTAATATTGTAACATTAGAATATTGGGGTGGGTATGTTAATACACAATATTTGGTTGAATTTAAGTATGAGGATAATAAGTTTAAGCTTAAAAGCTTTGGGATGGTAAAGGATATTCCTGAGGATTGGGACAAGCAGGGGAATTAATGGAGGCAAATACAATGGAAAGAAATAAGCTTGGTGAATACATATTAGACCACTATGAAAAATATTTAGGTCAGGCTAGATGGAGAAGAATCGCTAAAGATGCCGAAAACAAGCCAGCTATACAATTGTTGCAATATGATAATGTATTTGAAAATTGTATAGTATATGCTTCGGAATGGAGAGTAGATTAATGAACAGAGAAGAATTTTTGCAAAAAGTAAAAGAAGAAAATATACCTGATGAATGGTATTCATTAGATGATGGAAAAGAGGCTCCTATTAAATTGAGAGAAAAAACATTATCTTATGGGAAATTTGGTTATACCAATTTTTTAATGGATATAAATTATGAAGTTATTCTTGAAAAGTTGTATGAATACAGAAAACAGCAGAAGTTTATGACTTCTGATGAAGAAATAGAGATAAGGCATATAAGTATTGAACATGAATATTGGATAGATGAATATTTAGGAAATAAAAGGTTTAAGTTGACGGAAAGAACATTCGAAGGTGAAAATGATTCTACATTGTTAAAAGATGGTTGGAGTTATAGTCATTACGACAGATATATGGGTGATTGGATATATACCAAAGAAGCAGGTATGGAAATCTTCACAGATATAGAAATTAGCTTTAGGAAGAAGACTTCAGATTTGGACAGAAGAACATTTGGATTTACTGATGAATTGATGTCAACAAGTATCAGATATGTAATCCCAGTTGAACTTAAGTGGAAAATATTCAAATACATTTCTGAACAAAAACAAACAGGTATCGAGAAAGATTGTCAGCTTTGGAAAGACATTGTTAACTATTATACAATTCCAGAAATTATAAAGGAAGAGTATGAAAGACTTGTTTTTGCAGAGGAATGCTATCGCAACACATTAAATTATGAGTTAAAGAGACAGGAGTTACTTGGAATTATTTCTAATGAAGCGTTATTGGAAGTGTATGAAAGTATGAAAGTTGAAAGAATATTTTCAAAGGGATTGGTAGCAGGTTCGCGACCTGATGTGGTGATAGATAGAGTGATTGATGAGGCAGAAGCAGTATTAGAAAGAAGGAAAAGGGATTTATTATGATAGGATTAAAAGTAAAAAGTTATACAAATATCACAAAGGCAATATCTATTATTAGAAGATATGATAAGAATTTGTCAATGGGTGAAATTAAGAGCAAAATCGAACAGGAAGATATAGTTATATTTCATGATATATCAGGAAGAATAGACATTGTAGAAGAATTAAATGGTGTAGATAAAAATGTAATGTTTTGCAAATTGATAGAAGAGTTTGAGAAAAATGGCATAGAGATAGAATTGTATGATGAAGATGAAAAAATCACAATAGAAATTCTGAATAATAAGATTGAAAGCTGGAAACAAATATGCGAGGATACACAGCTTGATATTGATAGAGAATTAGGTGAAGAATAGGAAGGATTAATATGATTGGAATTTACAATGAAGATACTATACATATTGTTGATAACAAACTTGAAATTAGCGTTGGTGAAACTAGATATGTATATGAAAAAGAGAATGTAGAGGCATTGTTGATGATTACCAATGACTTAGGACCATTTTATGATGATATGGGGTTGGCAATACGAATCGATGAAAAAACAGCATTTATGTTAATGTCAGAACATCCATTGTTTAGTAACTTTTTGTTTGAAGAGTTGAAAACTATTATAGAGATAGATTATGAGGCGGTTATAAAAGCTAGTTGTTGTACGGATAACAATGTTTTTCCTATTTATGTAAGAGAGAATACATAAGGATTTGGGGATGTGGACATTTCTTTGGACTATACCGTAGCACCTGTGCTAAAAAAGTTACGATTTTCTCTATGAAAAATTCGTTTGCTCCCAGAGAAAAAACAAGCTAAAAATTCATTAAAAAACAAGCCTTTTTTCTCTGTATGAAAGGTGTTTGATGATGAGGGAAACGAATTTAAGAAAATGAGTATCTTACGCTGAGTGAATTTAAATATAGGGAAAATCATATGGATTTTAGTAGTATTTTCATTGAAAATTGTATCTTTGAGCAATCAAAATTTGTATAGGGAAAATTCGCCGAAAAAATGATAAAAATGATTAGAATGTTAAAAAGAAATTAATTAATTGTTTTATAAGGAGGAACAAAAAAATGATAGAAGTAAAGGTAGTAGATGGGAAGTTTTTAATTAAGGGTAGTTTCAATTTAGGGATTGCAGGAACTTATGTAAATGATGATTTTGATGGAGATAAGCTTTGTATCTTAGACTCATTTGAGGAAGTTGTGGATGATTACACAGATGATAAGTACTCATGGGGCGTTTTAGAGCCATACCTTAAAGATAAAGAACTTACAGAAGAAAATGTGGCGAAAGCAATCGCTGATTATTACAATGCGTTGGAACAGAAGGTTGCACAATGCATTATGCAGATTAACAGTAATCTTTTAGTTAATGTATTCCAGCATATGGAGGATTGCGGATTTGAATTTTGGGAAATTGAAGGTGCGTACATAGAAGAAAAAATGCCTGACTGTTCAGAAGATGAGATTGATGAAATAATTTATCAGGCAAACTGGGATGCAATGTCAAAGTTGAATGCTGAATATTATGAAACACCAAATGATAACAGCCTTGAAAAGACAGATGCAGAAAAGAAATTAAGAGAGATGTATCCAATGTTTAATATGGATGGTTTGATTGAAGGTATTGTACCGGAAGTGATGTCATTTAACGGAAAGTATTTTTCGTTCCAATGTTCAGATTCATGGGGAGAGCAGATTATGTGCTCAGCCTATGATGAATTAGATGAACAGTTCCGTTTCACAGACTGGCACAACTTTTAACCGTTCAGAGCCAAGCAGATTTTTTACGAAATGCATGATGAATGCTTGCATTCAAGAATGCATTTTGTGAAAAATCTATTTGGCGGATACGCCAAACGAAGAAAATCTATGATTTTCGAGTTGGGCTCTGAACGGAAGAAGAGAGAGCCAAGCAGAAGAAAAACTATGATTTTCGAGTTGGGCTCTGAACGGAAGAAGAGAGAGCCAAGCAGAAGAAAATCTATGATTTTCGAGTTGGGCTCTGAACGGAAGAAAAGAGAGCCAAGCAGAGAAAATACAATGGAGAGGAAAATATGTTTAACGAAGAAAGATTAAATGCGTGTTATAACGCAATTGCAGATGATTTGGAAAAAATGATACCGTGTGAATGGGAAAAAGTAGTTATTTATGCTGAGAACAAGGGTGGCAGTACCAGATGGTTTTACACTCCTGATGGAAAAATGCATGAGTGGGATCAGGTTTGGACTAGATATTATGTAGACTGGCATGTGAATCGCGACAATATTTCTAAATTAGGAGACTCTATTAGAGAGGTATGGTTGGAATGTGAAAATTCAGGTGAGACTCAGTGGAACATATTTGTGCTTGAGGTGGATAATAAGAGAAACTTTAAAGCAAAGTTTAGTTCTGCTTTGGATGAAACAGTCGATAGAGAAGTAAGAGAACTATTATTCCTTTATAATGAATGTGGTATAGAACCGCCTAAGAGATGCCATGAAAAACGTAAGGTAAGAAAATATTTAAAGTCTAAAGGCAAAGAAATACCAGAATGCTTTTTCGAACCGCAGAAAACGCATATACTTATAGATGGACAGTTGAAGTATACAAATATTTTGGAAAATGTAAAAGAAGAGATTGAAAATTATAATAAAGCTTTTGAAAGGGCGGAAAAAATAGAAATTGACTTCGAAGGTGCCGCTTCAAAACTGTCATCATGGTCAAGTGGAAGAGATATTCCTGAATTTGCACAATCTCTAGTTATTTTACTGTTAACATATGTAAAGAGGACATATACCAGAATGGTGTGGATTGATGCTGCTGAAATCGCATGGAACAGAGGGGATATGGAGATATGCAGGGAAATAGTTAAATATGCAAGTAAGCAGGGAGCTGGTGTCAAAGGCTCGAATAAAGAGTATGTCGTATTGGGAAGAGAAAGTAAAAATGAAAATGTTGCTGATATTTTAGGAATGATTATTGAGGAATTAAGGGAAAGTAATAGCCTTAATGAAAAGAAATGCAAAGAGCTTCTTAAAGATTTTGGTGAACCATTAGACAGATGGAGAAATTTGGAGGTTCAAAAGGCTTATCAAGATGAGAGCTTTGATTTGTTATACCAAATTTTAGAATTGTGCATGAAGCATAAAGCTTATCATACAGCCTACAGATTGGTGGTTCTTTTATTTATTGCAGACAGAGCAAAGAAAAAGTCTCAGCTTCCTAAAGCTATGATGATAGCAGGTAAGCTTTCTTATGAGCTTGGATATATGGCGGTGGCTAAGAGTTGTTTTGAGTGTGCAGATCAAGAGTCTAAAGGTAAATGTTGGAAGGATGAAGATGAGAAGTACCATGCTGTGCTACAGATGGAAACTAAGCTTGAAATAACAGATGAAGTACGTCAGGTACAAAAGAGGATGGATGAATGGGTTGAAAGTGGTGAATTTTCTACATATTCTTATGATGATATATATGCTTCATTTGATGGAGAAATAGAAATACCTAAAATCGAACCAAAGAAATTAAAAAAGACTCGTATGAAGGTTGGGGAAAAGGCTATTCAGGTATATGAGAAGTATGCTCAAGGCTCTAGAGAGGACAAGTTAAAAGGTATCGAAAGAGCCTTTAAAGCATTTAAGGAAGCACCAGAGGTTTATGAAGCAGCAGCATATCTGTATTATATTAAGGCAAATATAGCCATAAGTGAAAAAAATTATGAATTGGCATATGAGGAACTTAAAAAGGCATATAATTGTGAGAATGGTAAGAGAAATGGTTTGGTACTTTTATGCTTTGCTATTATTCTAAGTCATATGGGACGCAGGGAAGAAGCAAAGACGTTCATATATAGAGCATATATCTTATGTGGTAAGAAGTTTGTTGTTGACAGCCTTGGATTTGATGCATGGCAAAGTATTCAAAATAATGTTTATTCTGCGATTCGTATTAATGAAGATGTGTTAAATAGTTATTATTCAGCAATTGGATATAAAATAAAGGACATTATTTCGGAAGGATGGGATAAAATCTACTTCTATGGTGAAGACATAAAAGGTAAAAGTGAAGTTGCTGTTTACTTTATTATGGAGGATGGAAAGCATTATAATATTGATGATATTGTAGAAAAGTTAGGAGTAAGTAAGGGTAAAGCTGAAGAAAGACTGGCAGAATTGAAAGAAATATTTGAACTATTATGGGAACAATTCTACAATAATAATGAGTTTATTTGGACTAATCTTGTATTTGAGTTGAACAGCAAATTGCAATATTATAAATGGTATGGAGAAGAGACTGATTTTAAAAAATCCTTCTATAAGAAAACTACTTCTGAGAGAGCGAAGGAGTGCATAAATATCTGGAGAGGACTTGAAATATGCACGGAATAATACAAAGGAAAAAAGCATAAAAGAATATAAAGCTCCCTGCTTGGCATTTACTAAGCAGAGGGCTTAGATGCGTTTTGTACAGCAAAAAAAATTAATAAAATGCTTGACTTAGTATCGAAAATACACTATTATATAAAAAGAAAGATACAAAATGATACTAAGCTGTTGGAGGAGTGAAGAGAGAAATGATATTAGGAATTGATTTAGGTACAAGTAACAGTATGGCTGCTGTATATAAGGATGGAGAGGTTGTGTTAGTAAAAAGTAGCACAGGTAATTATTCATTTCCTTCTGTTGTCAGTGTTGACGATAATGGACTCTTCTTTACAGGAGATGTAGCAAAGGAAAGATTAACAACACATCCGAAACAGACAGTTGCGCTATTTAAACGAGGTATAGGTACAAATAAGCTATTTTCCTTGGGAGATAAAGAACTTCATGCAGAAGAGCTTTCAGCCATTGTACTTAAAGGCATAAAGGAGGATGCAGAGCGTTTCTTGGGGGAAGAGATAAAGGATGCCATTATCAGTGTTCCTGCATTTTTCTCAAATCCTCAGAGAAAGGCAGTTATGCGAGCCGGTGAACTTGCCGGATTTAATGTAAAAAAGATTATAAATGAACCTACAGCGGCAGCTATGGCTTACAATATGTTGGCTCAGGAAAACTTGAGCGAAGAAAATAGTGACAGTGAAAGAATAATTATGGTGTTGGATTTAGGTGGTGGCACATTTGACATTTCCATAATGGAGGCGACAGAGGATGTGATGGAGGTTATTGCTGTTTGTGGTGATAATGAATTGGGTGGACGAGATTTCACAAAGCGCCTTATGGATATGTTTTTGGGTAACTTTAATATATGTGAAGCTTTATCAGCTGATGATTATGAAAGGTTATGGAAATGTGCGGAAAATGCAAAGATATTACTTTCTAAAGAAGGAGAAGCAAAAATTAACTGTATTATCCAAAAT
>CAZESO010000055.1:0-11019 GCA_964515325.1 uncultured Roseburia sp.
ATTATGCTTTGAATAAGCTGAAACATATATGCTATTATTCTCTAATAGATGGTTATAAAAATCTATTCTATAATTCAAGAACTCGTAAATATGAAGAAGGAGTTACATTTGAAGATATTGTAGCGTTGTATGATTTCGATAAAAGATTAAGAACTCTTATTTTTGAGAATATTTGTAGTATTGAGCAAAATATTCGTTCTCTAATTTCATATCATTTTTGTGAAAAATATTCTGAAAAACAAAGTGAATATTTAAATCCCAATAATTATAATAATATAAAAAGAAACAATCGTGATATTCAAAAATTGATAAGTATATTGAACAATGAAGCCAATAAGAATACAGAACATATTTATATTGTGTATCAAAGAAATACATATGGGAATGTTCCATTATGGGTGATATTAAATACTCTCACAATTGGACAAACATCAAAAATGTATTCATTACTTACAACCAGTGTACAATCCAGAATTAGTACGCATTTTAAATATGTTAACGAAAAAGAATTATCTCAATATTTAAAAGTGCTTACACATTATAGAAATATATGCGCTCATAATGAAAGATTGTTTTCTTTTAAATCTAGATTTGAGATTCCAGATACTATTTTGCATAAAAAGATGAATATCCCCCAAAAGGGAGAGCATTATATGATTGGAAAGTCGGATTTATTTTCAATTATTATTTGTTTTCGTTATTTATTATGTAAAGAAGATTTTTCTTTGTTTAAGAAAGAGTTAAATAAGTTGATAATATCGTTTAAAAAGAAATCATCAGAAGAAAAAAAGAATAAACTCTTATTGGCAATGGGAATGCCAGTAAATTGGACTAATATTGCAAAGTATAAGCTCTAAAAGTCAAGGCTTTTAGAGCTTAAGTGCAGTGTTTATAATGTTATTTGAGCAGTTTCAATCTCCCAATCTCACCCTCAAAAAACTCCACATATCCGTCAAAATTCCCAATTTTCTCCTCGCCATCCATAGCGACAATCAAAGCCAGAGCCTTTTCAAATTCTGCGATTGCATTATTATATTTCCTTTCAGATTCGTAGAATTCAGCAATTTTTGTGAGCATTTGAAGCAGGATTTCAAAGGATATCCATTTCTGTTTTTCGGCGGCTTCATATTTGGCGTGACCGTCAAGAATGGAAGCCATTTCTGCTAATTTTGTAAAATAGATTTCAGGTATCTGTTCAAGAGCTGACACAGCACTGTCTGTATCACCCTTTGCGTTGTAGGCATAAGCAAGGAAGCGTAAAGCATCGTATTTTACATCGCTCATAGTAGTGTTATCGATTAGCTTGCTGGCAATCTTGATTGTTTCGTCCGGTTTTTCATTGTAATCAATAACATATAATAAGTTGTTTAGTAAAATATCATTTTCAGGATACTTTTCAAGTGCTTCTTCTAAAATTCTTCGCCCTTCATAAGGATTGGTTTCTCGAACATTGAAAGCGTCTTCAAGATACTTATCAATTTCCTCCTGTATCTCCTGTAAGTTATAAGCAAAAAGGGTATCTGTGGATACTCCAAATATTTTAGCAAGTGTGGGTACAAGTGTTATATCGGGGAGGGTGATATTATTTTCCCATTTACTTACAGCCTGAAATGAAATGCCAAGCAATTCTGCAAGCTGTTCCTGTGTCATGTTTTTTGATTTCCTTAAATTTTTAATTTGTGTTCCTATATGTGATTTCATAGTAAACCTCCATTTGTATTTTAATTATTAATAAGACTGGGAGTTGCCACAATCTGTAAATATTATAAAAGCGCCTTTACAAGTATAATTATAGACTATTATAATAGATAAACAATAACCGTGTAAATGAGTGGATTCAACTGTGAGTTGAAATAGATATAGTGTAAGCATTCAAAAAAATTAAAAATCCATTTAACCAATCTTAACCTACCGACACTATATAACTGAAAGCTTTCAAAAACAGATGTGAGGAAATGATTATGGACAGACAAATGGCTGCAAAGCTAATCGAGGAAAATTTGAATACAATTTTTGCGTGGTCGCTATCAAAAGTGTATGACAAGTCACAGGCGGAGGATTTAGCACAGGATGTAATATGCGAGGTGCTTAAGTCGGTGCATAGGCTTGAAAAGGATGAAGCATTTTTCGGATTTATGTGGAGAATTGCGGAGAATACATTATGTGCGAAGTTACGAAAAAAGCAGAATGAAACAGTGGAATTGGATGAAAATTTCCGTGGTGTGTATTGGATTACACCTGAGGACGAGGTTATCAAGTCTGAGGAGATAAAGCTTCTTAGAAGAGAACTTTCGCTGTTATCAAAAAATTATCGAGAGGTTACAGTTAGATACTATATATATGGTAAGTCTTGTTCTGAAATTGCTTCCGAGATGAACATTAGTGTAGAGATGGTAAAATATTATCTTTTCAAAACAAGAAAAATCATGAAAGAGGGTATTGGTATGACAAGAGAATATGGTGAAAAAAGTTACAATCCACAAATGTTTAGAGTGGATTTCTGGGGAGGCAACAGCTATCCTTATTTTGAATTATTTAAACGCAAACTTCCGGGAAATATCGTGTTATCTGCATATTATAAGCCGGTAACAATTACGGAATTATCAATGGAGTTAGGTGTTTCGGCTGTTTATCTTGAGGACGAAATAGCCATTCTTGAAAAGCATGAATTGGTAAAGAAGATTGGAGATAAGTATCAGACAAATATTATTATATTTACTGATGATTATCAGAAAAGAGTTCTTGAAAGGTTTAAGCCGATTTATGAAGCAACAGCTGAAAGTATCAATGAACAGCTTGATAAGCTTATGCCTGAATTAAAGAAATATGACATTGGAGTCGCTGATGATAACAGCATAAAATGGGCATATACTAATTTTATCTTATATCATGCATGGATGAAGGCAGATAAGTTTGGCAATGAAAAGTATGGAACATATCCACAGTTGTCTAATGGTTCACATGGGTTTGTATATGGCTTTGATAATGATTATGAGAATCATCATTTTAATGGTATTTATGGACATTTGGAGAATAAGGATAAAAATGCATGGGTGACAGTGTTAAACTATATGGCAATAGAAAAATGTCAGCATTGGAAGCCTTATAACTGGGAGCGCTCATTTACAGCGATGGTTGATGCTGTTGCAGGGAAAAATGCAGATGAAGCAAGTGAAGATAATGAGGAAATAATCAGATTTATTGAAGAAGGCTTTATTTTGGTTAATAATGGAAAATTAATTCCTAACTTTCCAGTAATTACTACAGATTCTTACGAAACAACAAAAGAAAAGATGGAAAATATTATTAATGAAGCATATGAGTACATACTTAAGATTTGCGATGTGGCGGAAGAAGTTTTAAGTGATTATGTTCCGGGATATCTAAAGGACAAATGTGGACGAATGGCACAAATTCAGCATCAGATGGATGGGATGGCATATGTTGTTGAAACAATGGTAGAAAAAGGACAGCTAATTGTTCCTAAAGAGAAGGCAAATATTGGTATTTTTGGGGTTATAGAGTAGATAATATTATAATATGTTACGAAAAACAAGGTGAGGCACTACAGAAAAAAGTAGTGCCTCAAAGTGATTACATTCTTACCAAGTTTGTACCCTTTGTATGACATTGATGTTCTTATACCATAATTAAGAGTGTTAGTAGCAACAAATATCTTTAAACTTTTGGCATTAAGATTTTCGTTAGCTTTAACTTCTATAGGAAGTATTTGATTGGTGATTTGAGAAATAATATGGGGCATATCGACAATTCCTCAACTTTTTGGTATAATTGGAATATTAAAGTGTTATGTATATGGAGGTTAGTATGGAATTACAGAAATGTCTCGAAGGTAGAAGAAGTATTAGAAAATATCAGGATAAGGAGATTAGCAGAGAGCAGCTTAATGAGCTTTTTAAGGCTGCACTTTTGGCACCATCATGGAAGAATTCGGAGGTTTCAAAGTATTATGTAGCTGATACTAAGGAAAAGAAAGAAGAGTTCAAGAAATATTTACCACAGTTTAATGTTAACAATACTGAAAATTGTTCAGCATACATCGTGTCAACAGTTGTAAATGGCAAGAGTGGCTTTACGGTGGAAGGAGAATATGCATCTCATTTGAAAGAAGGTTTCCAGTGTTTCGATAACGGACTTCAGGTGCAGAATTTATGTTTAAAGGCGCATGAAATGGGCTTTGGAACTCTTATTATGGGACTTTATGATGAAGCCGGAATAAGAGAATATATGAAGGTTCCTGAAAATGAAGTGATTATTTCAGTTATTTCCGTTGGTTATCCGGATATTGAACCACAGATGCCAAAGAGAAAAGAAATTGAGGAAATAGTAACATATATTTAATCAGGAGGATAAGTTGAATAGTCAATAAATATTCAACATTATGATGAATAATGGATATTATTAGAAAAAATTATGACAATACTATAGAATTGTTTAATGAAAATATTGAGGAAAATATAGTTCCTATTTTAAAATTTCCATTGATAGAAAATGAGTGTAGAGAAGTGGTTAATCATTGCTTCTCTACTCGTTTTGGTGGAGTGAGTAAAGGAATATTTGACTCAATGAATTTAAGCTTCACAAGAGGCGATGATGAAAAGGCTGTATTGGAGAATTTTAGAAGAATTGCATTATGTATGGACAGTACACCGGAAAGTATTGTATGCTCCAATCAGACTCATACCACGAATGTTATGGAAGTTACGAAGGAACATGAAGGAAACGGTGTAATTAGAGCTAATGAATTTGTGGATGTGGATGGTATGGTTACTAATGAGCCGGGATTAGTTCTTGCCACATTTTATGCAGACTGCGTGCCATTATATTTTATTGATAAGGAGAATAAGGCTATAGGACTTTCACATTCAGGATGGCGTGGAACAGTTGGCAGAATAGGCAGGGAAACTATTAAGCTGATGAAAGAAAAATACGGCACTAAACCGGAAAATCTTATATGTGCCATTGGACCGTCAATATGTATGGAGTGCTATGAAATTAGCAGGGAAGTAGCTGACGAATTTGCAAAGGAATTTCCTGAATATGTAAATGAAATTCTGGAAGATAAAGGAAATGATAAGTTTTTATTGGATTTATGGAAGGTAAATGAGATTATATTAATTGAATCCGGTGTAAAGAGAGAAAATATTGCAATTACAAATATTTGTACATGTTGTAATGATAAATTACTTTTTTCACACAGAGCAACTAAAGGACAGAGAGGAAATCTTGGGGCATTTTTAATGCTGAAAAAACAAAAATAAAATAATTTATGTGCTTGAGAACTAGAAAAACAAGTGATATAATTGTCCGTTGTGAGAATAATAAATTAATAAAATATACTTACAGGCATTAGGAGGCAATCTATGAAAATCGGTTTTGATAATGAAAAATATCTAAAGATGCAATCGGAATACATTAAAGAGAGAATTAGTAAATTTGGTGATAAATTATACCTTGAATTCGGTGGTAAGCTTTTTGATGATTTTCATGCGTCAAGAGTATTGCCAGGATTTGAGCCTGACAGTAAGTTGAAAATGCTATTACAGCTTGCAGATCAGTCCGAAATAGTGATTGTAATTGCGGCAGATGCAATAGAGAAGAATAAGAAAAGAGAGGATCTTGGTATAACCTATGATAAGGATGTATTGAGACTTATTGAGGAATACAGAAGCTGTGGCTTATATGTTGGTAGCGTTGTTGTTACAATGTTTAAGGGACAGAGCGCAGCTATAACTTTTAAAGAGAAGCTTGAAAAGCAGGGAATTAAAGTTTATATGCATTATGCTATTGAGGGCTATCCGACAAATGTTAAGCATATTGTTAGTGATGAAGGCTTCGGAATGAATGATTATATCGAAACATCAAAACCACTTGTAATTATAACTGCACCGGGACCGGGAAGTGGGAAAATGGCAACTTGTCTTTCACAGTTATATCATGAAAATAAGCGTGGCATAAAGGCTGGATATGCTAAATTTGAGACATTCCCGATTTGGAATATTCCATTGAAACATCCTGTAAATCTTGCGTATGAGGCGGCAACAGCGGATTTGAATGATGTTAATATGATTGACCCGTTTCATCTTGAGGCATATGGTGAAGTCGCAGTTAATTATAATAGAGATGTTGAAATATTCCCTGTGCTTAATGCTGTATTTGAGGGTATTTATGGTGAAAATCCATATAAATCACCTACAGATATGGGTGTAAATATGGTTGGTAAATGTATTTTCGATGATGAGGCTGTTTCAGAAGCGTCAACAATGGAAATTATAAGAAGATACTATAAATCAGTTAAAGCGATGGCTTTAGGCGAAGATGTTGAAAACGAAGTTTATAAGATTGAAGTTCTTATGAAGCAGGCTAAGATTACAACTGATGATAGAAAGGTTACAGTTGCAGCTAAAGAGCGTGCGGCAAAGCTTGGCGTACCAACTGCGGCTATTGAGCTTTCTGATGGAACGATTATTACTTCAAAGACAACGGAATTACTTGGTGCATCAGCAGCACTTATTTTAAATGCGTTGAAGTATTTGGGTGGAATTGATGATGATGCTCATCTTATTGCGCCAAATGCTTTTGAGCCAATTCAGGATTTGAAGACAAAGTATCTTGGAAGCAGGAATCCAAGACTTCATTCAGATGAGGTTCTTATTGCATTGGCATTATCTGCTCTTAATGATGAAAATGCCAGAATAGCAATGGAACAGTTGCCACAATTATCAGGCTGTCAGGTGCATACATCTGATATGTTGTCGGAGGTTGATATTAAGACATTTAAGAAGCTTAATGTGGATTTGACAAGTGAACCTGTGTTTACAAACGGAAAGAAATATTTATAATAGTTTATGGAGCGTATCATTGTGATACGCTCCATTTTGTATTAAAACTATATTAATTTAAGGTCTCATTCCTAATCCGCCTTCAAGTGTAAGGGTTTCGCCTGTCATATACTTAAAGTCTGGTGAAGCAAGCTGTACACAAACACGGCCGATTTCATCTTCAGCATCACCAAAGTGTCCTGCAGGTGGTGTGTGAACATTCTTATCAAATGCGTCCGGATAAGCATTCTTGAACTGTTCTAACTGTGCTGTCCATGCAAGTGGGCAAACAACATTTACATTAATACCGTCTTTAGCCCATTCTGTGGCAGCAACACGGCTAAGTCCACGGATACCTTCTTTTGCAGCTGCATAAGCACACTGACCGAAGTTACCAAAAAGACCTGCACCTGATGCAAAGTTGATTACTGAACCTTTTGCTTCTTTAAGGTAAGGATAGCATGCCTGCATATAGTAAAATGCTGCATAAAGTCCAGAATACATAGCAAGATTGAATTGCTCTGTTGTATGGTCTGCAAGTGTAACACCTGAAGCAGAAGCCTGTGCATTATTTATCAAAACATCAATTCTGCCAAATGTATCCATTGTCTGTTTAACCACATTAGCAACAACTTCTTCATTGTTCGCACCGGCATTTACATCCGCCTGTACAGTAAGAACCTTAATACCATAAAGTCTTTCTAATTCTTCTTTAGCATCTTCAAGCTTCTGTACATTACGTCCTGTAATTACGATGTTTGCGCCTTCTTTAGCGTATGCAGTTGCGATACCATATCCGATAGAACCGCATCTGCCGTTACTTAATACGGCACGACCAGCACCTGTTATAATGACTGTTTTACCTGTTAAAAATCCCATTTTATCCTCCATTCCGAAGTTCTAAGTTTGTAGTAATATTTTATGTGTGAGAACTTCTAAAAAGTATGTATGTATTATACAACTAAATAGTTTGATAATCAAGATAATTTAATGTAAATAATATTGACATAACGGTCTACAAGATGTAGAATGAAATTGGTCTACAAGATGTAGAATATGAAAGGTGGTTTAATAATGAGCGAATTACAGATGGGAGCAATCGAATCCCGTTTTGCAGATATTATTTGGCAGAATGAGCCTGTTTCTACAACAGAATTGGTTAAATTAAGTGAAGCAGAGTTGAAATGGAAGAAGACAACTACATATACGGTATTAAAGAGATTATGTGAAAAAGGAATCTTTCAGAATAATAAAGGAAATGTGACATCTTTGATGTCTCGACAGGAATTTTATTCTGTGCAGAGTGAGAAGTTTGTGGAGGAAACCTTTGACGCCTCTTTACCGGCTTTTCTTACAGCATTTTCGGCAAGGAAAAGATTAAAACCTGATGAAGTTGCAAAGTTGCGTGAGATGATTGCAAATTACGAGGAGGAGTAATTATGGAAAATATATTTTTAAAGCTTTTAAATATGAGTATATCAGCCAGTTGGCTTGTTATGGTTGTTTTAATACTTAGATTGGTATTAAAACGCGTGCCAAAGGCGATAATATGTGTATTATGGGCATTTGTGGCAGTAAGACTTATTTGTCCTGTAACATTAGAAAGTGATTATAGTCTTATTCCAAGTGTGAATACTATTCCAACAGATATTGCCACAGCAGAAAAACCGGAAATAAATAGTGGTATACCTATGATAAACAGTATGATTAATCCTATTATTTCTGGGACTGATACAATGGAAGAGAATGATGTCAGCACTAATGTTGAAGCAGGAAGTAATAACAGTTCAGTTGTTATGAATGAATCCACAGAGAATATAGTTTCAAGTGTTGATAACACAGCTATCAGTGAAGCAGAAGAAAATACAAACATTAATATTGTGGGGAAGGTTGTTTCTGCAATATCTAAGGTGTGGGTTGTAGGTCTTGTGGTAATGGTATTGTATGCTTTGATTAGTTATATAAGTATATATAGGAAAATAAGAGAAGCAGTTGAATATAAAGATAATATTTGGCTGTGTGACAGAGTTGCATCACCATTTATTTTGGGAATAATTCGTCCGCGAATAATTTTACCTTCAAGTATGAAGGAAAATGAAATGGAATATGTAATTGCTCATGAGCAGGCACATCTTAAAAGACATGATCACTTTTGGAAACCATTAGGTTTTGTACTTCTTACAATTCATTGGTTTAATCCAATTATGTGGATTGCATATATTTTGCTTTGCAGGGATATTGAAATGGCTTGTGATGAAAAGGTTATTAAAGACATGGATGTATTTGATAAAAAGGCATATACAACAACACTTCTTGACTATAGTGTTTCCGGAAAAATGATAACAGCTTGTCCTTTGGCTTTTGGTGAAAGTGGTGTTAAGGGAAGAATTAAATCTGTTCTCAATTATAAAAAGCCTGCCTTTTGGATTATTATTGTAGCTGTTATTGCTTGTATAGCTGTAGGAGTACTGTTTTTAACGAATCCAAAAGATAAAGAATTCCAGATGGATAAGAACCTTGAACAGTTTATGAGTAATGCAATATGGGAGCATTATGATGCTGCAAGGTATGATGAAAACTATTATGGAATGGAAAGCCACAGAATACTTGATGTGGTGGAAAATGGTGATAAAATTACAATATATGCATGGGTGTTATATGCGGAGTATGGCCATTACAGAGGTGATATAGAGGAGGTAACAAGTGAATATGTTCCTACTGCAATTACAGTGAAAGAGGATAAAGACGGATATATGGGATATGCATTGGTAGAGTATTGGATTCCGAGAGAAGGCTCATATTATGAAACGGATATTAAAGAAAAGTTCCCAAGTAATATTCATGATAAAGCTTTAGATTCTAAAGCTTATATAAAAGAGCAGCAGGAAGAACTTTATGCTGAAGCTGATTTACATTTTAAAGACGAGGCATGGAGTAAGGATAAAAACACATTTACTACTGAAGAGGGATATGTTTTGACGGTTGATGAATATGAGAAATTGAACCGGTTTTGGGAAGAATGGGATATCTACAGTATGTCTAAAGAGTGGATTGAAAGTGAACTTAGAAAGACTAATTTTTATAGGAAAGAGTTGATTAATACATATTTTCTGAAATGCGGCATCGAGTTTAGTGAAGATGTAGAGTATTATCATTTTGATTATGAAGTTAATAAAGGCTGTGATGTCCACAAGGTTATAGCAGTTATGGAAATGGAAGAGGCTGAATACTCACGAATAAAGGAAATGGTCATTAATAGCAGTTTGGAAAAGAGTAGTGTAGAAAGCTGTAAAAATGCAATATCAGAATATGATATTGGTTGGTATGGTGAACTTGAGCAGTTTGAAATCTATGGTGGTGAATATGAATCTAATATTAAGGTAAGTGATGATGTAACTAAAACAGGACCTGCTGCAAGATTT
The DNA here is from genome assembly GCA_964515325.1 of uncultured Roseburia sp. GTDB lineage: Bacteria > Bacillota > Clostridia > Lachnospirales > Lachnospiraceae > SVEL01. The sequence goes on from CAZESO010000055.1 coordinate 10,265, forward strand.
ATTATGCTATGTGATGATACAAGAGAGGTGTATGTATATTTCTATGATTCTGTACTTGAAACAACAGTAATATTTGATGCAGATGATGAGTTGTATAATGGAGAATCATATGAAAAAGAATATTATGAATATCCAGAAACAGAAGGTATGAATGGAAATGAAATCATTGCAGCATGCAGAATTAAGGAAGCGACATTGGATAGAATGTCCACGGAACAATTGGCACAGGCTGTAATTGACTATCCTATGTTAATGATACATTTAGCTTCATCACAAAGCACAGGTACGGATATGCTTCAAAATGCATGTGATGCATATGCTGAGATTTTGACAAGGGATGATGCAAAGGATGTGCTGATAGCTAAGATTAAGGAATTTGAAGGTACTACAACAGATTATGTGAAAGTAGACCTTTTAAAAGAAATTATATTAGATGAGACAAGATTCAAATATATATTTACAGAAGAGGATATAGAATATCTTGTGTCATATTCAGTAGCCTTTGAAGGATACTATGAGTATCCGGATGTGGATAAATTAACAGATTCACTTAATATTGAAGCTTGTAGAATTCCAACGGCAACTCTTAAGAGTATGACATCGGAACAGCTTGTACAGGCGGTTTTCGACTTTCCGTTTTTGTATTATGTAAATCTTTCATCGGTAGCGCCTACTGATACACAGGTTTTGAAAGACAATTGTGATGCATATGTTGAGCTTTTAACAAGAGAAGATGCAAAGGAGGCAATGATTGA
>CAZESO010000056.1:0-11014 GCA_964515325.1 uncultured Roseburia sp.
CGGAATTGGCAGACGCGCATGATTCAGGTTCATGTTCTTAACGGAGTGAGGGTTCGAATCCCTTTAACTGCATTTTTTGATTACTTTTTTTGGAACAAGGGTAAAAGCACAAAAAGAGAAAGGTTGTTTTTATGGAAGAACAGGTAAAAATTGAAGAAGTAAAAGTTGAAGAAACAAAATCAGAAGAAATAAAAGCTGAAAAGAATAAGAGTGGAAAAGCTAAAAAGGTATTCAAGGTTATTGGTAAAGTGTTTGTGGTTATACTGGTAACACTTGCTATATTGGTAGCCGGTGTATATGGAGTTGGATATGTTCTTGCAAAAGGACCATCGGAGACTGCAAAGAACCAGTTTGTATGTGCACTTAATGAAACAAGTGCCATGAAGTGGGTTCCAAGTCTGTATATGTCTAAAGAAGAAGTTAATAAGATTATCGATAAGAATCTTATGCAGGAAATTCCTGAGGGAACAGTTTCTGATGTGGAAACAATTGTTATTCCAGAGGAAATGGACGACAGTACTCCGGATATAGAGATAGTTGATGTTGTAGGTGAAACATACAGAGGAAAGCTTATGATAGTGAAAGATCCTTCAAGAGTATTTGTAGGTACTATTGAACAGTTTCACGAAGGCAATGGTATGGTAGTTGCTGATATAGCAACCAGATATGATGCTATAGGTGGTATCAATGGTGGCGAGTTTGTTGATATGGGAAGTTATGCATATTCCGGTATGCCTGTTGGTGGTGTTATTTCACAGGGTGAAGTTAAAGCAGGGAATTTAAACACGGTATATAATCTTACAGGATTTACAAATGAAAACAAACTTGTGATTGGTAAAATGACACTTCAGGAAGCCCTTGATATGGGAATGAGAGATGCTGTTCATACAGTGCATACAACAGGACCATTTCTTGTATTGAATGGAGAGCCATTAACAGTTCCTGATACAAGTGTCTATGGTGGTGGTAAAAATCCTAGAACAGCAATTGGTCAGAGGGCTGATGGAGCAGTACTTTTGTTGGTAATAGATGGAAGACAGGCTCAGAGTATAGGAGCAACATTTAAAGAAATGACATATATAATGCTTGAATATGGTGCGGTAAATGCATCTTGCATGGATGGTGGTACTTCAACACAAATGGTATATGAAGGTGAGGTTATAAACAAACCTTATTCACCATCAGGACCAAGAAAATGTCCAACATCTTTCCTTGTAAAATAAGCATTGTATAGGAGGAATTAAAATGGCTAAGAAACATAGATTTTTAAAAGGCGTTATTATATATGCAATAATATTGATTGTGGCGATAGCCGGTGGTTTAGTATGGTTTTGGAATTATATAGACGCATATGAAAAGGCAATGCCATATAATTATATGGAAACAGAATTTAAAACTTTTGGCAAAGATACCATAAATGAGCATTTTGATTATGAAAATGCTGATGTGGATAAGGCATTTGTATCAAGAGAAGAATTGGTAGCGCATATTGAAAGTCTTTTAACAGATGATTTAAAGTATCAGGAAGCAATGGAAAATACGGATAAGAATCCTGTATATGAGATAAAGTCAGGCGATACAACTATTGCAAAAGTTTATTTTGAAGAGAATGGTGAAGACGAATATGGTTATACAACATGGAAATTAAAGAATTATGATTTTTCAATGTCAATGCCAGAAACACATTCAATCGAGATAAAAGCATTAGCAGATGCAACTGTAGTAGTTGATGGAGTTACATTAACAGCAGATTATATTTCTGAAAAGGATATTCCGGCAGAAAACTATGATAAGCTTGCCAAATATGTTGAGACAGCACCTACTTATGTTGTATACAAGGTAGATAAGATACTTGGAGAACATGAAGTTAAAGCTACAGATATTAATGGTTATGAGCTTGCATGTACAATGAATGAAAGTGTTTACGAGTTTGGATGGGCAAATAATGATGCACTTCAGACAGAAGTACAGGCATATGTTGAAAATGTAAATGAACTTTATGCTAAGTTTTTTGCTAACAATGGCTGGTCATTATACAATTATGTATTAGAAGATTCATATATGGAAGAAAATCTTGATTTAAGTACAACATATTTTTATCCAAGTGAGTATGTTTCAGGAATGTCAATGATTTCAAGAGAATTTTCTGAATTTAGAAAATATAGTGATACATGTTTCAGCTGTAGAGTTAATTATGTATTTGAAGTATATTTTACAGGATATTATACAGACAAAGAAGTTACAGAAAATGATATGACAATGATATTTGTTAAATCAGGTGATGAATGGATGTTAGCTGATTTTGTATATCACTAAAAGTAAATTTTAAGCCGAGTAAAATTTTAAGGTTTTACTCGGCTTGTTTTATGAAAAAAATTTTTCTTTAACGATGTCAACAGGCATATCCTTTCCTGTCCAAAGCTTAAAAGCTTCGCTTCCTTGATACAATAACATATATAAGCCATTGAATACATGTGGAGTGATTTGCTTGGCAAGCTTCATAAGCTTGGTTTCTCTAGGGTTATAAATAATATCTGAAACGATTAAATCCTTGTGGAACATATCCAAATCTTCTATTATACAATCATCTACATTGGGAGCCATACCAAAGTTTGTACCATTTGTAAGAATTGCGCTGTTATGAATGCTTTCTTTTAAAGTAACTTTATCAGCAATATCATATAAATGAACATTACAGTTAGTGTTAGATTGGATTTTGTTAACAAGAGCTTCGGCACGGGTCCAGCTGGCAGATTTTCTGGCAAAAATATTTAATGTTGAAACTCCATCAATGGCAGCTTGAACAGCTATTGAAGTAGAAGCACCACCTGCGCCAAGTAATGTCATTTGTTTTCCTATTATATCATATCCGGCATCTTTTACTGACTGCATATATCCGATTCCATCTGTATTATAACCTATAAGTTTGCCATCTGCATTAACAACAGTATTTACAGCCTCAATCATCTGAGCGGCAGGAGATAATTCGTCTGCCAAAGAACACATTTCTATTTTGTCAGGATATGTACAATTAAAACCTGCAACACCTAATTGTCTTAAACCATCTACAGCAGTTTTTAAATTGGTGGTATCAACATCGAAGCATAAATAAACATAATTTAGTCCTAATTGTCTAAATGCTTCGTTGTGCATTAATGGTGAAATGCTGTGTGATACAGGACTTCCAAGAAGACCTGTTAGTTTTGTATGTCCATCTATATATGAATTCATAAATATCCTCCGTATAAATTTTTTGATGAAAAAATTTTACTCCTAAAACATAATAATGTCAAACTAATAAAGTAAAATATTGAACTTACAATAATTTCCTTGAAAAAATTCAGTTAAATTAGTATAATTGAAAGTAGAAATATTTTTAGTGAGGTGTAACAAATGAGATTAGTAACAAGATCAGATTTTGATGGTTTGGCATGTGGTGCATTATTGAAGGAAGCTGGTATTATTGACCATTGGAAATTCGCGCATCCAAAGGATTTGCAAGATGGTATTGTGGAGATTAATGAGGATGATTGTTTGGCAAATGTTCCTTATGTAGAAGGATGTGGACTTTGGTTTGATCATCATTCAAGTGAATTTGAACGTAATCAGCTTGAAGGTAAGTACAAAGGTGAAAGTAGAATAGCACCATCATGTGCGCGTATTATTTATGATTATTATGGTGGTAAAGAAAGATTTCCTCAGTTTGATGATATGATGGAAGCTGTGGATAAGGTTGATTCAGGAAATCTTACATTAGATGAGGTGTTGAATCCAAAAGGATGGATTTTGGTTGGATTTTTGATGGACCCAAGAACAGGACTTGGTCGTTTTAGAAATTTCACCATTTCTAACTATCAGTTAATGGAACAGCTTATTGATGCGTGTAGAACTATGACAACAGAAGAGATTTTAAATCTTCCTGATGTGGTAGAAAGAATCGAAGTTTATAATGAACAGACAGAAAAGTTTAAAACCATGGTAAAAGCTCATACAAGAGTAGAAAAGGATGTTATTATTTCAGATTTAAGAGGTGTTGATCCTATTTATACAGGTAACAGATTTATGATTTATAGCCTGTATCCTGAACAGAACATTTCTGTATGGATTGTTAATGGTAAAGGTGGCGTTGGATGTTCTGCGGCAGTAGGCTATAGTATATTGAACAGAACATCAAATGTTGATGTTGGTAAGCTTATGTTGAAGTATGGCGGTGGTGGTCATAAGGCTGTTGGAACGTGCCAGTTTAGTGATGAAACCATGGACGAACAATTACCTAAATTAATTAATGAGATTGTAAATTACAATGAGTAAGAAGAGTAAGAAAAAGAAAACCAGAGATTTACTGGAGGTATTGTTTGTTTTTGCAGTTATTATTTTAGTAGCTGTGGCTGCGACTACAATTGGTCGTGATCTGGTTGAGATAGGAAGTAAATCTGCAAGTACTGCCAGTAAGAAAAACGATACAGATAATCGTGAAGAAGTTGTAGTTATAGCTTTAACAGGAGTTGCTGTTTGTGTAGTTATATGTTATGCAATTAAGAAGTCTAAGGAGATAAAGAGACGTAATGAAGCTATAAGAATACATAATGAGCGATTAGAAGAAAGGCGTCGTATAGAAGAAGCTAAGGAAAGAGTAAGACAGGCTAAGATGCAGGGAATGGTTGATGCAGGAAAAGACCGTCTTACATCAAAATCGTCAGGAAGACAGTATACTTCCGGCGTGAAAGAAATCCCTAAGTGGAATAGAGACGATGATTTGTTGGCTTATGATGAAGAAAACGGTAAGTCACGAAGATATTATGATGAAGACTATGATGATATACCTGATGACGACCTGTTGGATGATGAGTTGCTAGAGGATTACGAAGAAAATGATTTTCTTAGTAAACTGAAATCTAATTGGTGGATTATATTAAGCATAGTGGTTGTTATAGTATGTATTGTTGTTTTTATCTTTGTATTATAAAATATTAGAATTGTGAGTATCTAGAAATGGTAACGATTAATGGAATTGAAATGGGAGCGGGAATTCCCAAGATTTGTATCCCGATAGTTGAAGTAACTGAAGAAAATATTATAAGAGAAGCATCAAGAATAAGACAGGCGAGCTGTGATGTGGTTGAATGGCGTATTGATTTTTATGAATCAGTTTTTGATTTGGTAAAGGTCAAAGAAGTATTGCCGAAGATAAGAGAAGCAGTGGGAGATAAGAAGATTTTGTTGGTGACATTTAGAACGAAGTCAGAAGGTGGACAAAAGGATATATCTTTGGAATGTTACGAGCAATTAATTGAGGCAATATTAGAAAGTGGATGCGCAAATTTGGTAGATATAGAATTATTCATTGATGAAAGCGTATTTAAAAGGCTTGTTGAAAAGGCGAAAGCTAAAAAATGTTTTGTTATAGCTTCGAACCATGATTTTGCAAAAACACCGGAATGTGAAGAAATAGTTGCCAGACTTTTAAAGATGTATGAGTTAGGTGCTGATATATCTAAAATTGCAGTTATGCCTCAACGAATGGAAGATGTGGCAGAATTGTTGAAAGCGACAACTATTATGAAGGATAAGCATAGTGAAGTAACTACAGTTACTATGTCTATGGGCAAAATGGGAATGATTTCAAGAATTGCTGGAGAGATATTTGGTTCTGCAATGACCTTTGGAATTCTTGATAAGCCATCAGCACCAGGTCAGGTGGAGATTGGTAAGTTACAGGAAATTATGAAGAATATTAATGAACTATAAGGATATGAATGATGAATAAGAATAATATTATGTTAATAGGATTTATGGGCACAGGAAAAAGTACTGTGTCCAAAAATCTTGCATTTCTCACAAAGTATAGAGAAGTTGATTTGGATGATTACATTGAACAACATGAAGCTAAAACTATCAATCAGATATTTGCTGAGCAGGGTGAAGAAGGTTTTAGACAATTAGAAACACAGTATTTAAGAAAAGTAGCATCGGGAGAGAACGCTATAATTTCGTGTGGTGGCGGAACTGTATTGAGAAGCGAAAATGTTGATATTATGAAAGCTAATGGTACGGTAGTGTTGCTTGTTGCCAAACCGGAAACTATATATGAAAGGGTAAAAACTTCTACGAACAGACCTATTTTAAATGGGAATATGAATGTGGAGTTTATTGAAGAACTTATGAAGAAAAGAGAAGAGTTCTATTTTAAGGCCGCAGATATAGTAGTTCACACGGATGATTTGAGTGTTTCTGACATTGGCAGGGAAATTTTGGAGAAAATTAAAAAAAACAGTTGAAAAAAACACTATGGTATTATAGAATAAATGTAGTCTGTGCTTTGACATATGTACAAGGCATTCATTAAGGAGGAAAATTATGCTTACAGCAAGTGATTTTAGAAATGGTTTAACAATCGAAATGGACAATAATATCTGGCAGGTTATCGAATTCCAGCATGTAAAGCCAGGTAAGGGAGCAGCTTTCGTTAGAACAAAGTTAAAGAACATCACAAGTGGCGGTGTTATTGAAAAGAGTTTCAGACCAACAGAAAAGTTCCCACAGGCTCGTATAGATAGAAATGATATGCAGTATTTATATTCAGATGGTGAATTATTCCACTTTATGGATGTAAACACATATGAGCAGATTGCTTTAAATGAAGATGCTATTGGCGATTCATTGAAGTTTGTTAAAGAAAATGAAATGGTTAAGATTTGTTCACATAATGGCAATGTATTTGCAATTGAACCACCATTATTCGTAGAGCTTGAGATTACAGAAACAGAACCAGGTTTCAAGGGTGATACAGCTACAGGTGCTACAAAGCCAGCTGTTGTTGAAACAGGTGCTACTGTATATGTTCCTTTATTCGTAGAACAGGGTGACAAGATTAAAATTGACACAAGAACAGGCGAATATCTCTCAAGAGTATAATTTAAAAGCAGTTTGATTTGAAAATTATAGGCTGCCGTATCTATGATGCGAATCATAAATGCGGTGGCCTAATTTTTGTATATGATTTGGAAAATTATATAATAATGAGGATAACATATGGATAAAGTGATAGAGTTAAAATATTATGAAAAGTTAGCATTAAGATTGTTTGCAGCGTGGTGCTTAGCTACAGTGTTTGTATCCATTCCGGTGAATGGTGACTTATATGTAGCAGGAGTGGTTGCAAGGATAAATATGAGAAATATATTTATATATTTGTTTGCAATATTTGTAATGGCTACAGGAATTGATTTTTTAATCACATATAAATGTAAAAAAATAAATATTCATATAGATACTATTTTATATGTGTTTTCGATACTTTTGTTTGGTGTGAATTCGGTTTTTCAGGTTAAAGATGTGTATTTAGCATCAATAGTAATACTGGGAATAGTAATATGCATGATTTATGTCATAAATAAGTATGGATTTTGGCTGACAGCTAAAGAAATCAACATGAATACAGCAGTTCGATGGATTGTATTGATTGCTATATTTACATTTGTACTCATGGGAAGTTTGACTGTGTTACGTTATAAGACTTATCGTACCAGTACATTTGATTTTGGCATATTTGCACAGATGTTTTACAATATGAAAAATTCATTTCTTCCAATGACAACATGTGAGAGAAATGAGTTGTTATCTCACTTTTCAGTACATGTATCACCTATATTTTATTTCATATTACCAATATATTGTATTTTTCCGTACAATGAAACATTGATAATAGTTCAGTTGTTGTTTATTATATCAGGTGTTATACCATTGGTGTTGATATGTAAGAATAGAAAATTATCAAATCTTGTAATATTAGCAGTTGGTTTTGTGTATTTATTATCTCCGGTATTATTTGGGGGATTGTTTTATGATTTTCACGAAAATAAATTTTTAACAACATTAATTTTGTGGCTAATGTATTTTGTTGAGAAGGATAAAAGTATAGGCGTGTATATATTTTCTATTCTAGTGCTAATGGTTAAGGAAGATGCGGCAATCTATGTGGCGTGTGTGGGACTTTATATATTGGCTACTAAGGAAGGGAAGAAAAAGCTGAACGGTCTATATATTTGTATCATGTCAGTAATATGGTTCTTTATGGCATATTCATGGCTTAATAGTAGTGGTGATGGTGCTATGACGGACAGATATTCAAATTTTATTGTTAATGAGGATGGTGGAGTTTTTGAAATTATTGATACTATAATAAAAAATCCGGCATATTTCTTTAAACAATTATTAACAACTGAGAAATTAGAAAATATGTTGTGGGTATTGGTTCCCTTAATGTTTATGCCATTTCGTGTTAAAAGCATGAAGGAGTTAATATTACTTATACCATTTTTGGTAATAAATTTAATGCCATCATACAAATATCAATATGATATATCTCATCAATATTATTATGGAAGTTTGGCGTTAATGCTATATTTGGTAGTTGTCAATATGAAACAAAAGCGTAAATTTGAAAATGTATCAGTTTCAATATGTATGGTGATTGCTTCTTTAATAATGTTTACGTCTGTTATAACTGATAAATTATATTATTTTGAAGATTATAATGAAGATAAGGTGAAAAATGAGAAAATTGCAGAAGTATTGGCTGATGTGCCTGAGGAAGCTTCTGTATCAGTAACAACTTATATGATGCCAAATGTGTCTATGAGAGAAGAGGTTTACAGATATCCGGAAGGTGAAGGCTGTGATTATGTTATATTTGATATGAGAGATGCAGGTGAAGCGACAAAGTATATGGCAGATGCAAATGAACTTATCAATGATGGTTATATAGTAGTTGAAGACATAGAAAATGCAGTTTTAATTCTTAAGAAGAGTGAATAAAAATAATTAGCGTCGCATATTGCGACGCTTTTATTGTATATTTGTGTTAATGTATCTAAAAATAATTTCGATTTCCGGTTGGATCTTTGTTGAATTCTTTAGCGGACGTTCATATACATATATTTTTTCGATGATTCCATACAAAGACTCTCTATCAATGTCAGTGATGTTTGAAAATTCTTTGATTTTTGATATGAAAGTATAAATATTTTCTAACTGTTCAACTGATTTGGTATGATTGTTGCCTAAATTGTTCAGTTTCTTTTCTAAAGTTTCACGCTCTATATCATATTTATTAACAAGAATTTTATAGTGTTTTTCAGAAATTATATTATTTTTAAAATCTTCATATGTTGTTTTAAACATTATATCAATATCTTCAAGACGAGAAGAAGTTTTTTCGATATCTTGTTTTATTAATGCAATTCTTTCTGTTTCAGCTTTCTTTGAACGATGAAGAAAATCTTTGACAAATTTTTCTTCGTTTTGTGAAATATACTGGGATGTAGAGTTGATTTTTTCTATTACTTCAGCTTTTATAACAGTATTTCTAATAAAATGTGAAGAACAATTTTTACCAGCTTTTGTATTGGTTCTGCAAACATAATGATATGCGTTTTCATTAATGGAAGAAGAACGACAATGATACATACGGGCACCGCAATCCTTGCAAAAAACAAGTCCTGAAAAAATATCTATTTCCCCAAACCTTGTAGGTCTGCGTCTTTGTTTGCGTCTTTCACAGACGAGATTAAATATTTCTTCGGTTATAATAGGTTCATGCTTGCCCTTTACAATTATTTGTAGTGCCTCCGGTTGTCTGACAACCTGTTTGCATTTATAAGATTTTCTTCGAGTTTTTCCACTAACCACACATCCTGTATATACTCTGTTTTCTAAAATGTGAATAATACACGATTTATCCCATGCGTAAGGGTGTTTCACTCGATTTTCTGTTTTATATTTTCCGGTTTTTTGATACAAATATGCACCAGGGGTTAAAATTTTTCTCAGCTCTAATTCTTTGGCTATTTGTGAGGGGCCATATCCCTTAACACATAATGAAAATATTTCTTGTACAACTGGTGCTGTTTCCGGGTTGATAACAAATACATTACTATCATTAATACGTGTTGACAGATAGCCATAGGGAACAGAGCCAGAGATATGCTCACCACGCAAAGCCATTGAATGTTGAACCGCACGTATTTTCTTGCTTGTATCTTTAGGATACCATTCATTAAATAAATCTCTCATAGGGAGCAAATCATCAGTGCCATTGTTAGTGTCAATGCCATCATTGATAGCAATATATCTAATATCGTTGTTGGTAAAGGTATCCATAAGTGAACCTATAACAAGATAGTTTCTTCCTAGTCTTGAGTGATCTTTGACAATAACAGTCGATATTTTGTTTTGAATAATATAATTCATCATTTTCTGGAAAGCGGGTCTGTCAAAATTAGTACCAGACCAGCCATCATCAATGAAAAACATAGTATTAAACATATGATGTTTAATTGCATAGTTACTTAATAAGTTTTTTTGGTTTGATATGCTTCCTGATTCCCCGTTTTGTTCGTCATCTCTACTAAGTCGGCAGTAGAGTGCTGTGATTTTTTCTTCTGACATATAAATTCCTCCGTTCTGAAGTCGTATGCTTCTCTTTTAGTATGGACAATAATTATGAAAATTATTGTAGTTACGCATATATTATATATGTTAATAAGGGAGTTTACCATTTGGGAGTAAGCCGTAAGACATATTGGTGCAAGTAGAAATGTAATTATAAATAAAATTGTAGAAATTTGAATAATAATGTAGTTGTGTGTAATAAAATGTTTATAAAAATGAACATATATGTGCATATAATACAAATGTGAATATAACCACATAATATAGTTGTGATATAAGACCTCGACCACTATATAAGGTATATTTTGAAGGGAAAGGCAATGTGATATGTGCAAAAGTGTAAATATATAGTTATTAATAGTAGGATTATTTATGTAAAATTGCCAATAAAATATAAAAAAAGTATAAAAAAAAGTTGACAAGTATGTGATACAGAGATATAATACGAGGTGAAATGAAAAAGATGTATGCCTAACGCGAAACTTCTTGTTCGTGTAGGTAATGAAAACGGAGGTTATTTATTATGAAAAAGAAACTTTTAACAGTTGCTTTAGCAGCAGTA
>CAZESO010000057.1:0-10905 GCA_964515325.1 uncultured Roseburia sp.
ATACTTTCTGCACTTCCACCTGTATCATATGTCACCACTGGTGTTCCACAACAAATTGCTTCAATATTAACAGTCGGATAGTTATCTTCATATGTTGGATTAAAAAACACCGTCGCTTCTGAATACCATTCCGCTAGTTCTTGGACATTATTTGTTCTCTCAATTCCAAGTATCTTTCCTTGCAATGATTCTTTTTGCTTTTTGCTTACACCAATCAACACGATTATCTGATTTTCATCAAGAAGTTTTTCTAACTGAATAAAATCTTCCATTCCTTTTCGTCTATCCCAAAGGTTTGCAACACCCAATATAATTTGTTTATCAGCTAAATTATATCTCTGTCTAATATTAGACTCTCGTTTATAAAAAATGCTTGTATCGATTCCGTTATTAATAACTTTAACAGGATATCTTTCCAATACAGATTTTTTAACTATTCCTGCCAACCATTCCGACGGTGTTATAATTGTCATATCCTCAACTCCGTTAAAGATATTCTTTTTTTCAAGATAATTCTTTTTACTATTATCCATTACATAACTTTTAGGATATGAATTCTTATTTGGACACTTATTACATCCATCACTCCACTTGTCACATCCTACATAATCAAAATATATACAATGTCCTGTCAATGGCCAACAATCATGCAAAGTCCAAAGAACCCTCTTCTTTTTAGCCTTTATATAATCAAATAGCATCTCTACATTTAGATAATATCCATGTATGTTGTGTAAATGAATTACATCAGGATTAAATTTATCAACTTTCTCGAGAAACTTTTTGGTTGCTTTTTTTGAATAAAATCCGCTTCTATCTGTAATTCTACTAAAAAAGGCATGAATTTGCGCATTCCACTTTCCACCAATAAATATTGTATCTTTTTCTTCAGCTCTATTTACTTTTCCTCGTCCAAATGCAATCTTACACTCGTGACCTTGATTTTTTAACTCTGAATATATATCTGTTGTTATTCTACCTGTACTCCCTGTTCCACATACAGTATTTATCAGCAAAACCTTCATTACTTTATCACACCTTTAACCAACAATAAATCTGCATACAAAGCTTCCTCACCAGTCTGCACTATAGCATACGCTTTTCTGCTTCTATCATAAAATCCCTGTCTTGATAACTCACCAATTTTCACAGGTGTTTCATTATACTTATTGATAACCTTTTCCATTTGAACCCAAATAGGAGGCGTTGGCATACCATTTTCTATGTCTTTAGGTTCCAATCCTAACACATACGCTGGTGTTTCAGGAATATGATCTAATGGAAACAATTTCATTATTTCTTCTAATAATTCGCATACCCCAATGCCAGGATATCTAATAACTCTTTGCCCCATATCCTCCGCAGGATAATTAGCATCTACAATCGCTATTTCATTTCCATGCCCCATTTCGCATAACACCTTTAATAATTCTGGTGATATAAGTTTAGGTATTCCTTTTAACATACAAATCATCTCCTATTCTGCATTATTGTTAAATATATATTTTTCAATCGCATATGCAACCCCATCATTGTCATTGGAAAGAGTCACATCATCTGCATATTGCTTTGTTTCTGGATACGCATTCTCCATAGCTACGGCCAAACCTGACACTTTAAACATTGGAATATCATTAAGCCCATCGCCTATACACATTAATTCATCACAAGTTTTTCCTAAATGTGAAACCAAACATTCCAAAGATGAATCCTTCTTCACATTTTTAGGTGTTAATTCTAAAAAATATGGTTCAGAAAAGAAAATGCTTATTATATCTCCTATCTGCTTGTCCAACTCTTCCTTTACTTTGTTTAAGTTTTCAGGTTCCCCAACAATCATAAATTTAGGAACTGCTGCCTTTACAATATCTTCTAACACTTCAACCTTCTTTATTGAAATGTTATTATTTATTGCTTCCTTGATTACATACTTTGCATCATCACTTTCCGCCAAAATTCCTTCATCATCATAGGTAAGAGCATTCACTCCATACTTTCTTGCAACACTACATATTAATGAATAACATTCCATCGGTAATTCTTTTTTTAATACCAAATTTCCTGTTTTACAGTTAATTATTTCTGCACCATTATATGCAAGTATATACCCACCTTTATCGTACAATTTTAACTGTTTAGCTATATCTTTTATACCAAGCACCGGTCTTCCTGATGCGAGCACAATATCCACGCCCATATCTGCAGCTGTTTGTACGCTTTCTAATGTTTTTGGTGTTATTCGTTTTTCACTATTTGTAAGCGTTCCATCTAAATCTAACGCTAATATACTGTATTTCATAATTAAATCCTTTATACTATATATATATTCCAGCATCAACAATAACCTGCTGTTCTAAAATACCAACAATTCTTTCTTCCTTAACTACAGGTAATGCTTTTATACCATTTTCTTTCATCACTGCGAGTGCATCTATTGCCATACTGTCGTCATTAACAAACACAGGAAAACGATTAATCATCTCTGTTATCTTCTGTTCATAAATATCCTGATTTTGAGTCAAATATCTCTCAATATCTCCATTGGTAATAATTCCACACAAACGGCTACTCTCGTCGCACACTGCAATGATTTCGCTTCCTGTGTGACTTAATGCCAATAAAGCATCTTTTACTGTACTATCAACTTTAAGAACATCCGCATTGTTAACTCTCTTCATCAAATCTATTGAACGAATGGTCAATCTCTTTCCTAATGAACCTGCTGGATGGAATATTCCAAAATCACGCTTATTGAATCCTTGTAATTCTGACGCCGCAACTGCCAAAGCATCACAGTACACTAATACAACCGTTGTGCTTGTTGTCGGCGCAAGTCCCAAATGGCATGCCTCTTTTATATTAGGAAATACTTGAGCCACCATACTCTCTCTTGCAAGTGTAGAATCTGGATTAGATGTTATTCCCACAAGTTTAGCTCCAATGATTCGAATACTAGGAATAATCCTTTTAATTTCATCACTTTCACCACTGTAACTTATTGCAATTATGACATCATCTTTTTGTATCATTCCCAAATCACCATGCATTGCTTCTCCTGGATGAAGAAAGAATGAAGAGATGCCCAAACTAGCCATAGAGGCCGCAACTTTTCTTCCGATATGTCCACTTTTTCCCATACCAGTGATAATGACTTTACCTCTACACTTCATAATCAAATCTAATATTTGATTAAAAGTTGAATCCAAATCGTTCTTTACCGAGTTAAGGGCTTCAATTTCTGTTTCAAAAACTCTATTTGCAATTTTTAATCCGTCCATGTCATCCTCCTAAAATAGAATTTCACAATCCCAAACCTTAACTCCACAATTTAAAAATTCAGAATCTATTCTTTCTTTTAATTGCTCTTTGGTTACACCTTTTTTCAATATTACCTGAAGGAAGCCACCGCCACCTGCACCACAGATTGATTTTCCGTCTATCAAATCTTCACACACATCAAAAATGTACTCTATACAAGTATTAGATGCACCTTTATCCAGTAATTTAACCAACTCAAATTGTTCACTCAAACATTTACCAAACTCAGTAATATTACCTCTATCTAGCTGATACTTCATAAGCATACATAATTGACGTATTCTCTCCACGGATTTCATTGCTACTTTATCATTTCGTATACACTGATTCATCTCTTCTCTAAGAACATTTCTAGCCAATCTTCGTTGACCGGAGAAGATAAGTGCAAATCTGTCATTTAATTCATTTTCAATATGCTTTGGAAGTTTCAAATAATCTACATCAATTTTTTGATAAAGCCCCGGCTGTGAATGGAATAATTTTACACCTCTATGAAGTCCACCAACCTGATCCTGCCAACCGCCACCGGTTGTCATCAACTGTTCTGCTAAAAATACCTGTGCAAAAATTGTATCGTCTGATACTTCCTGTCCTAATATCTGTCTAACTGCCTTAATACATGCCGCAGCAACTATGCTACTTGTACCAAGACCTGAACCTTTAGGCACATCAACTGCTGTTGAGAGATACAAACCACCACCGATTTTATTACATATATCAGCTAAGCTTACTCCCTCTATATCAACAGGAATTAAGCCACTTGCCACCAAAACTGCTTTGTGTAATGCAAATGTATCATAAGGATCACTGCACTCTCTTAGTTCTTCAATTTTATCGAATTCCTGTCTACTTGCTAAATCAAAGCTTTCTAATATCACAACTGGTTTATCAAGTTTCTTTACAATTACATCAATAGGTTTCTTTCCTTCAAGCAACAACGCTGCGTCTAACATTGTTCCGCCATGTTCAAGACAATATGGCGCAGCATCGGAAGGGCTGCCACAAAAGTTTACACGCACAGGCAAACTTATTTTTAATTCTTCTTGAATAAAACCTTCAGTTTCATCTTCCCACGTATGAACTTTTGTAACACTATCAATTATGCTATTTCTAATTACTTCATACGCCTTATCTTCGTAATAATTATTTTTAGTAATATCATATAATGCCAAATACAAACGCATATTATTAGGGAATGTTTCAGCCTTTGCCATACTTTCAATGCTTTGCGTAATATGATTAGATATATCTACTAATCCGCTACTTTCAAGAGCTACTTTTAATTCTTTTCCATCTCTTATAATATCTACAAAGTTTTGAACCTTCACATTTTCCTCTATAGTGTTCTGCCAATTTATCACCGAAGACATATTCGCTAAATTAAAACTTTCATTTAAACTATATCTTTTCTTACTTTTCCAAAGTTCAACTTCTTCACTTGTAGCTTCGCCCTTAATCATTTGATATAATGATAATGCCGATTTTACAGCATCCTTCATTGAATCTTCTTCTGTATACAATTTGGCATTCCATACAGATGCTACGCCACTTTCCCAAATTTGGCTAAAATCTACAGAATAATTTTTAACAAATTTGTGCAACGTAGAACCTAAAAATTCTCCGTCTGCAGAATTTTTAGGATTATCATTAATTCCGTATACTCTACATACATATTTGTTACCTTTAATAGGAATACAATGTAAAACTACCCCTGCTGGTATAATTTCATCATTTATTTCTATATTTGACAATATTACATTTTCTTCAACAATGGCATTATCACCAATGATACTATCCTCTATATATGTCAACTCAGAAACTTTTGCCTTTTCAGAAATAAGCACATTATTTCTTGCACCTGAAATACTTTTTCCATTAGTAAGTATATCTTTTCTCCAACCTAAAAATTGATATTCATCTAAATCCCATACTAGCATTTGGAACAATTCATGTGTTGTTCCATAATGAATGTATTTAGATGGTGTCAATCTCATTAACTCGATATTATATTCACTAATTGCATCCCAAATTTCTTTTCTACATTCTAAAAGTTCATCTGAAAATGTACCTTCAGGAGTCTCTTTATAATATTGTTCCAATGTAGATTTATTTGCTAATGGATAAACAATATCTGCATAAAAGCTTAAGCAAACCTTACTGTTCACAAATTTTTTTACCTTAACCTCTGAAACATTGCCATTTTCACAAACAAGTCCCAATAATGCTTTAATTACTTTTTTTCCAATCCATATACAACCTGTATCAATATCAACGTTATTATATGAATCCACCGCACCCATTTCTCTTAAGCGTTGTTCTGACTGCTTATGTAAAAAGTAATCTATTGTATTTGTGTCATAATTTTTTACAAAAACACCATGTTCCTTTCCTTCAGAAACATTTGTTTTCATAGATAACCCAGCTGCATCGCAACCTAATAAATCTAACTGAAGAGGATTAAACAATACTTCTGTATCACCAGGTAACACTAACAAACCTGATGATATTCTTGCTGGAATTCCGGCCACAGCAATTAGCAATTCATCAAAAATTGTACTTCTTACTCCATTTGGCATACATCTAGGTACTGGTGAAAATAGTTTTCCACAAGCTGAATACTGAGGAATTCGCTTGCTGTCTCCCCCTGAATGCAATACTAATATTTTCAATTTAGATACATTCTCACAGCCTTCAGTTTTTGCTAATTCAGCTAACACATTTAATGTGGCTCCACCTGAACCAATTCTCTCGTTCCCTAAATCAGGAACAACCATCCATCTGCTCTTTTTAGGCCATATTCCTTTTTCAATTCTTTTTTCAATCTGTACACGATATGATTCTGCTTGTCTTTCATTAGACGCAGTTATTACAACCCAATCCCAACATTGAGCTTTTGTATTTTGTAATGAATATTCAAAATCATTCCATGCATCCATATATGATTGTGCCAAAAATTGTTTCTTGCTATCCATTTCTCCTCCAAATAAACATTAACCTTTTTTCAATCTTAATATTATTTCTTTTGCATAATCCATAAACAAACACTCGAAGAAGTATAATCTGCTATATCCGTTATTTCTATACGCCTTATACCTTTCCTTCATCTTCTTTCCTGCTACTTTAAAACTTTTTGATGTCGTTAAACCACCAATTCTAAAATTTGATAATGGTTTATTAATTACCTGAATGTTTTTATAATTCTTAAATATCCATAACATCATATCCCAATCAGCGTAATATCTAAATGATTCATCATATTTTCTAATATCGTATATCTCTTTTGTAATAAACGTTGTTGGATGGTTCCATTTTCTCGTTGTAAAATACTTTTTCATACGCTTAGAGTGTTTTAATGACACTTTTCCTACGCCATCAACAACATTTACGTCACAATAACACACATCAAATTTAGTCTCTTTATAACATTTGACAATTTCTTCAACGACATTTAATTCATACCAATCATCGCTATTAACCAATCCTATTATTTCACCTTCGGCAAGCGCTATCCCTTTATTCATACCACTATATATTCCACTATCCGGACCACTTACAATTTTAAACTTGATGCCCTTTTCTTCGAATTTAACTCTATAACTTTCAGCAATTTCTAATGTATTATCTGCAGACGCCCCATCTGCAATAATATATTCCAAGTTGCTATATGTTTGATTCAAAACTGACTCCATAGTCTTTTTAACAGTTTTTGAACTATTATATGTTGATGTTATAATACTTACAATAGGCTCTGGCATTTCACTTGTCCTCCGTCAATTTAACACTTATTTTAAATTCATATAAGTTATACTCCTCATACTCACTCATCCCCATATCATAAGCAAAGTTCCCAAACGCCTTATTGGCCAATCCACCAATCTTACCTGGTACCTTGCTTGCCAACCATACGAATGGATTAAGAAGCTTTGTTATCCATATCTTCTTGCCATACACATTGGCTATCTGCCTTACCATCTCAGAGGTACTTACATACTCGCTGTTTTGAGGATGGAAGGTTCCAGCTTCATCATTATCTATCATCAACCTTATGAATTCACATAAGTTACCAACGTAGAGCATGCTTCGCTGATTCTTTACATCTGGAAATACAGGCATCTTTCTTGCCATTTTCGCAAGCATTGGGTAGTTACCCTTGCTTCCTTTTCCATATATCATTGGTGGTCTTAAGATAACCACCTTGAAGCTCTCGTCATTCAATGAATTGATACCATTTTCAGCCTGAAGCTTACTATCTCCATAAAAGTTTGCAGGTGCAGGCTTTGTGTCCTTTGTTATCACTTTTATTTTACCCATCGAAGCACTTTCACCAAACACGATTGCACTGCTCATGAATATGAACTGCCCTACGCCATCTGCTTTTGCCTTCTTTGCAGTCTCAACTGTCAAGTCGGTGTTGATGGCATAATACTTTTTCTTGGTTTCTTCGCTGGCATGTCCCACATCTGCGTGCGCTAAGCCCGCCACATGAAACACTATATCATACCCACCAAAGTCCTTCTCTCTCCAGCTTCCATCTATCATATCCACTGTATCCACCGAGTATTTGTCAGGCCATTGCTTTATATAATTTTCAAAGGTTGTACCAATATAACTATTAGCACCTGTGATTAATATCTTTTTCATAATCTTATCCTTTAATTGTCACTATCTTCAGCAACTTTTTTTGCCATCTCTCCAGTGCCGCCTTCTACAACACCGTCACTTTTAAGTACACTTTTTATTGTTCCAAAGAAACATTTAACATCAAATCCAAATGACAAATTCTGAACATACTCCCCATCAAGCTTTGCCTTTACTGGAATTTCAAGTTCATCTCTACCATTTATCTGTGCCCATCCTGTAAGACCAGGAAGAACATCGTTCGCACCATACTTTTCCCTTTCAGCCACCAAATCATCCTGATTCCAAAGAGCAGGTCTTGGTCCGATAATACTCATCTTACCTACCAAGATATTGAATATCTGTGGTATTTCATCAAGACTTGTCTTTCTTAGAAACTTACCAACCTTTGTAATATATTGATCCGGATTGGAAAGCATATGAGTCGGCATATCCTTAGGCGTATCCGTACGCATAGTTCTAAATTTCCAAATATTGAAATATGTAATCTGTCCATCCTTTTTCTTTCCAACTCTTTTTTGTTTAAAAAGAACCGGACCTTTAGAATCAACTTTAATAGCAATAATTAATATAATATAAAGCCACGAAAGAACCACTATTCCAAGCAATGAAAGTACGAAATCCAATGCTCTTTTAATAAAACGCTTATACATAACTTTTTTAACCTTCCAACAACTATCTATAAGAAATTGTTACTTAAATCTATTTATTACACATAAATTTGCGCAAACATCCACCTTTCATTATATCAAATAACAATTTTTATATCAACTGTAAAAAAATACATCTTACATGCAAATAAGGTGCCACTTTCATGACACCTTATCCATTTCTCTATTCTATTGTCCACTCAATACAGCCTGTATTTTCTGTCTGGCAACATTTACTGTATCATAATTCGGTTCCATTACATACACTTCCATACTCGGTATCGAATATGTTGTTTTGCTGGCGCCTGTTCCTGTTACACTATAACTCTCCACAGACCATGTTGCCATATCATTTATCTGCATTTGCACTAATGCATAGATTTCTTCTGAAGTTAAGTTAGTCTGAAACGAGCCTGCTATGGCCTCCAATACAGCTCTATAATTCATAATAACATCGGCTGTTGCTATCTTCTTTATCATGCCTGTAATTAACGCCATTTGGTTTCTACCTCTCTGATTATCACCTGCTGCCAATGTTTTTCTTTCTCTTGCGAATGCGAGAGCCTGTGACCCTGTCAGATCATAGTTCATACCCACATTAAATGTTCTTCCACCTGCGTTAAAGCTTACTTCTGAGTTAACATCAACTCCACCCATCGCGTCTATTATATCGATAAATCCTGTAAAATTCATTCTTACATAATAATCTGCTGTAACACCATACAACATTCCCAATGTGTCTCTGGAACATTCCACACCATAATTTCCTGCATGTGTCAGCTTGTCCTTCACTCCACCGGATACAGACAACGGCACATAATAATCTCTTGGTGTATTGACCATTAAAATCTTCTTGGTTTCAGTATTTACTGCCATCAGGATATTAACATCACTTCGACTCTTACGATTAACATTTCCATAAGTATCAATACCACTTATATACACTACAAAGGCACTTTTTGACATCTCAGCAGGACTTGTTGGTTCTTCATACACAAATCCACCTCCCCATTCTCCATAGGTACCATAGTCATATCCACCATTACTACTGCCATTGTTCCCACCAGAATTCTCGCTAGAATTTCCGTTAGAACTTTGACTAGGATTTTCACCCTCAGCAGTTGTCTCTTGTTCTTTATTAGCATTTTCCTGCGCTTCTTTCTTTGACGCTATCTTCTCTTCAATCTCTACTTCCTGCACAACCTTTGTTTTAGTTGCAAAGTCAGTATACCCCTCTACTTCTTCAAATACACCTGTATACACACTGTTAATAATGATAGCATCCACATCTCCATTATATAAAGCATCTACCAATGCAATTGGATCATCCTGTACTTCCACAATATCGAAATCATCTCCAACTTCCTTCTTAATATTATCAAGAACCTTATCTACATATGTTCTATCTCTTGTTTCCATTATACCGATTTCGTATTCATCAAGCTGGCTGACACTTGAAGTTTCATCTTCAGAAAGTACTCTTATCTCCATAACAGTTACCTGCACATCAGCACCTTCTGTTACTTGTTCTACCACTTCATCAACCTTATCAACCATTTGATAACCAATTATGAATACAATGCCAAATATTATGGTTAAAATAATAAATATGACATTTGCAGCCTTTTTCTTTCGAAGAAGTATATTTATGACAACTAACAGTAATAGCAACACTATGATTGGCACAAAATATTTCATTGGCAATACCTTCATAATACACACTTTTGTCATTAATATTACACTGCATACAACATAGAATAATAACGCAATATAATTAATAATTCGTATTACTTTCCACACTGTATTTTCCTGTTGTGTATTCTTTTTTTCTTCCATGCTTTACTCCTCTTGCTATCTTCCTACTTCTTTATCACATATGTTGGTACTAACTGCTTTACTTTTTCCTTAATTACTTGTGGCTCCGCATCTAACTCACATACTGCCTTTAACTCATTTAAAGCCAACATAAATGAACTTTCATCCATATCTATAGGCTTTCCAATATGGATTAATGAGTTTTCTGTTTCCTGCAACCCTTCTTCATCCATTAATATTTCCTCATATAGCTTTTCGCCTGGACGAAGTCCTGTATATTCAACCTTTATATCTACATCAGGCTCATATCCAGACAATTTAATAAGTCTTCTTGCCAGCGTGTCAATCTTTATTGGTTCACCCATATCAAGGATAAATATTTCTCCACCTTTAGCATATACCTCTGCCTGCAGTACAAGTGATACAGCTTCTGGAATAGTCATAAAGAATCTTATAATCTCTTTATGTGTTACAGTCACTGGAC
>CAZESO010000058.1:0-10689 GCA_964515325.1 uncultured Roseburia sp.
AGAAGGATTTACCTTTATATTCATATGACAATATTAAGCTTGAGGAAAGCATTTCGGTTAAAGCTAAAAGCAAACAAAGTGAAAGCTTCTGTTTATGTAGAAGGTTTATTGAAAAAAGGCGGTCCGTCTACAGATGTTTTCAAAAAAGAATCAGGAGAAGAAAAAACAGGAGAGCTGTTTAGAAAAGTACTTTTTGGTACAAAGTAATACTAGAAAAAGAAAGGCTATTATAATGAAAAAAGAAGTTATTAAAAACATAGGAATGTCGGCAATGTTTATTGCTATAGGACTTGTTTTACCGTTTTTTACAGGACAGATACAAAGCATAGGAAGTATGTTGTTACCAATGCATATACCGGTATTTATTTGCGGATTAATATGTGGTTGGAGATATGGTGCAATTGTAGGTTTTGTGCTTCCGTTAATGCGTTCGGTACTTTTTGGGATGCCGATATTATTTCCAAATGGGGTAGCGATGGCATTTGAGCTTATGACATATGGTTTGATAGTGGGACTTGTATATGGAATGTCAAAGAAAAAGCGAATTTTTATGCTTTATGTAGCCCTTATAATTGCGATGATTAGTGGTCGAATAGTATGGGGAATTGCAGAAATAATTCTTATTGGAATCTCAGGAAGTAAATTTACAATTCAAGTGTTTATGGCAGGAGCATTTTTTAATGCAATACCAGGAATTATATTACAGCTTATTGTGATACCTGCAATTATGGTTAGACTAAAATTAACAAAAATAAAAGGATAATGTAAAAGTAAGATGAAAAATATAGTAGCATCTCTTGTGAGTGCAATAGAAGATTTGCACAAAGAAAATGAAAATATAATAATTGCCATTGATGGAAGGTGTGCTTCGGGTAAGACAACTTTTGCAGCAGAGTTGCAAAAGATATATGATTGTAATGTAATACATATGGATGAGTTTTTCTTGCGACCGGAGCAGCGAACTTCAGAAAGATTGGCGACAGCTGGTGAAAATGTTGACCATGAGAGATTCTTAGAAGAGGTGTTATTGCCATTAAAGGCAGGGAATGATTTTTGGTATCGCCCATTTAACTGCACAACAATGACATTAGGTGAGCCTATAGAAATAAAATCTAAGAAAATTAATATTATCGAAGGTTCATATTCATGCCATAATAATTTATATAAGTATTATGATTTGAAAATATTTTTGACAGTTGATTCAGAAGAACAGCTAAAAAGAATATTAAAACGGGATGGAAAAGAGAAGGCAGAAATTTTTAAATCAAGATGGATACCAATGGAAGAAAAATATTTTTCTTCATTTAATATAGAAAAAAGATGTGATTATTGTTTTGAAAATTAGCTCGGATTGGTTTGAAAAATGTGAAAATAGAGAATTTAATATATAAAATTTCAAAAACACCTTGACCTTACCCTTGGGTTAAGGTGTATTTTGTAGCAAAAGTCCTGC
This sequence comes from uncultured Roseburia sp., assembly GCA_964515325.1. GTDB lineage: Bacteria > Bacillota > Clostridia > Lachnospirales > Lachnospiraceae > SVEL01. The sequence goes on from CAZESO010000058.1 coordinate 1,454, forward strand.
AAGTGAAACTATGCTTGCGCAAAATTAACACAAGGAAGGGAATGTATATGAAGATTAAAGATGTAGAAAAGCTGACAGGCTTAACGGCAAAGAGTATACGATATTATGAATCGAAAGGGTTGCTTGAGGTTGGAAGAAATGAGGAAAATTCTTATAGAGAGTACTCGGAGGAACATGTAATCAGGCTAAGAAAAATAAAATTGTTCAGATATTTAGATTTTAGTATTGAAGAAATTGCAGAGTTTCTGGATAAGGACGATAAGGATATTAAAGAAATATTTAGAGATAAGGCGGAGTTCTTTTCTAATCAGAAAGATGCCAATGAAGCTAAACAGGAAATATGTCTGACTTTAGCAAAAGAGTATGAAGGTAATCCTGAAACAATTTCTGAATACAGTGAGGAAATAGATGTACTTGAGAGTGAGGAAATGGATGAAGTATATGAAACATTGAGGGATTATGCTTGCCCAAATCTTTCGTATACAATTATGCTTTCGTTGGTGTTATTAGGACCAATACTTTGGCTTTTTATAAATATTATGGACGAAAAATGGGATGAACTTTTGAATAATGCAGTATGGGCAATAGTGGGAACAGTACTGTTAACCGCTAATTGGATTCATTATTTTACGTATCGCAGCCGTCATAAGAACCAAGTTAAAAAGAATAACAAAGAGTTTAGTTGGATGTGGCCGGGATTGATAATTACATTAATTGTATCATTTGTAGCTATGATGGGATTCAGTGTGATTTGTGAAATTCTATTGGTTCCTGAAGATTTCTTGTTTTATCAGCATCATCCTGTGGCAGAAGCATTTATGGTGCCAATAATTATGATTCCAATAGTATTAGTGATATTTATCATTATGTCAAAATCGCTTAAGAAGTCTTTGAAAGAGATGGAAGATTTGAATGGAGTGTTGGTGATTTGGAATAAAATTGGCAAACTAAAGCCAATTGTAATTATATTATGGGTAATTGGTTTATATTGTTGCATGACAAACATGACTATTGTAACAGAGGATGAAATTATATATTGTACACCATTACATCCAAAAGGAATTACTTATGCTTATTCTGATGTGGAATCAATAAAAACAGGATTTGGAGATAAAACATATTCCTTTGTTTATTACAAAAGAAAAGGAAATTTCTATTATCAAATTGAGTTGGATGATAAAGTTATTACATTTAATCAGCCTACAGCAAATGCCAATATAAAGAGGTATGATGAGGACACATACCTTGAATTAGAAGAATTTGATCAGGCTATGATGAGCTTGGGAATTCCTAAGGAGAGCAGTGATAAGGGGTATAAGAATTGTGATTTGGCACAGAGATATGTTGATAGATTTTTAAGAATAATTGAGTTGAAATGATTAATGGCTGGCGATGATGCGCCAGCCATTATAATTCTTCTATGGAACCAATCTATTTATGTCTCTTGGAAATAATGTTGAATAACGAACATTTTCTTGCTCTAAAAGTTTGCTTGTAAATCTTTCTAAGCCAAGCCCCAGTCCTCCATGTGGTGGCATTCCGTATTTGTGCATCATTAGATAGCTTTCAAATAGCGTGGTATTCATTCCAAGTTTTTGCATTTTGGCAACCTGTTCATTGTATGAATGAATGCGCTGACCGCCGGTTGTAATCTCAAGTCCTCGGAAAAGTAAGTCAAAGCTTAAAGTTTCTTCTGGATTTTCGGAACTTTCCATAGCGTAAAATGGTCGTTTTTTACTTGGATAATGAGTGACGAAAACAAACTCGCTTCCGGTTTTCTTCTTTACTAATTGATACAATAATTTTTCCTCTTCCGGCTCAAAATCATTGAAGTCCTTTATATTACGATTATATTCCTTTGAAATCATTTCCTTGGCTTCGGCGAATTTTATGGCTGGTATTTCAGTAACTTCTGGAATGTTAATCTTTAATAGTTGTATTTCGGGCATATAATGTTCTTTTAAATATTCCATAACATTTTGTAATAGTTTTGTTTCCATTTCCATAATATCTTCGAAACTACTGATATATCCCATTTCAATATCTACACTTGTGTATTCATTCAAATGTCTGGAGGTGTCATGTTTTTCAGCACGAAATACAGGAGCAATCTCAAATACTCTTTCGTATACACCGACCATCATTTGTTTGTAGAATTGTGGACTTTGCGCAAGGTAAGCATCCCTTCCAAAATAGTCCAAATGAAAGATATTAGCACCACCTTCGGCTCCTGCATAAACAATTTTGGGAGTGTGAATTTCTGTGAAATTTTCTTGCTTTAAAACCTGACGCATAGCAAGAGTAATGCCTTCCTGTATTTTAAATATTGCTCTTTCCTTGGCGTTTCTTAAAGTGATTGGTCTATAGTTTAATAAATTTTCCATTGAAGTATCCACAAGTTTGTTGTTGATAACAATAGGGCTTGCATCTTCTGGTGTTGATAATATTTCTACATCAATCAAATGTAAGTCATAGCCTGTTTTGGAGCGTTCTTCTGCTATGACATTTGCTGTAAATATTACACAGCTTTCTTCAACTAATTCATCTAATGAAAATTGAGCAGTTTCCTTAGAATACACGCACTGTACGATTTCTCTTTTAGTTCTCAACAACACAAAAGCAAAATCACTCATTTTTCGGATTTTGTATACGCTGCCATGTATCTTTATCTGCTGTCCAATGTGATTTTTTAATTCTTCAGCCTCAACTGTTTTATTTATTAATATTCCTGTTATATTTTTCATATTTCATTTTCCTTTCTGAATACATTGTCTTAGCTACAAAGTAATGTATCCATAAGGACATAATCTGTATGTCCCATTCGATCACAACCTTTCTATAGTAGTAGAGTGTACAAATTTTTGTATATAAAAAGAGCCACATGAGTAAATTTACATTCACCAATGTGGCTCTTCATACAATATCTCCACATAGGCACAACACTTTAAGCGCTTGCACCTATGATTGTTTCAAAGATACAAGCGCTATAAATCGTCGTCCCTATTTGACATAAATAAATGCCAGTTCTGAATCATTACAGCTACCTCCTAAATTTTGTTTCGGTTATAATAGCATATGGAATTGAATTTGTCTATTGTTTTTTTGAAGTTGAGTTGTTTTAAGAATCATTATATAATCAACAATATGCAGTTGATAAAGATGGAAATATTGGTTAGAAAAATGTGATTTTGGACATTTTTATATAAAATTTTATAAAAACACTTGACTGTAAACCTTATTTATATCCTATTGTAAAGCTATAAAAATACATAGAGGCGCGATAAATCGCTTCGGAATGGAGAGTATTATGACTATAAAAGAAGTTGAACAAATCTTGGAGATTCCAAGAGCGACTATTCGTTATTATGAAAAGGAAAATTTAATCAATCCGACCAGAACCGGAAACTCTTATCGTGAGTATAGTGATGAGGATGTTGCAACATTAAAGAAAATAATAATTTTACGAAAGCTTGGTATGTCAGTAGCGGATATTGAAGATTTTTTGAATGAAGATGTTACATTACAGAGTTTGCTTGAAAAAAATATAACAGAACTTCAGGAAAAAATGAAAGAGCTTGAAGGAGCAATCAATGTTTGTAAAATTATGCAAAGTAAAAATGAAGATATCAACACCTTTGATGAAGAGTATTATTGGCAGGAGATTCGTACAGAGGAAAAGGCTGGTAATAAGTTTCTTGAACTTGTAAATGATGTGGTGGAGTATGAGAGAGGATTATTTTTGAAGCAGTTCGATTTGGTTGATTATGAAGGCAATCTTAGATTTGATTTAAAAGAATCTATTATAAGAGTATTAAGTACATGTCTTGTAATTGGAATCGTGTGGTTTATACTCGATGGGAAGGAAGATGGAATAGGAGCATTTTTGTATGGATTCACATGGCCATTTGTATGTATCCTTGTATACACTATATTTGGATTACCAATACATTTCTTAGGAAAAAAGCATCCCAAAGCAGCAGATGTTATTAAATCAATAGCTATTAAAATATGTGTAGGAATAACAGTAATATTGGGTTTGTGGATTCTTGTAATGCATATATTAGGAAAAGTAGAAGTGATTTGAAAATGAACCTTTTTCCATTTCGCAACAATATATAAGTGAAGGTGATAAATTACATCACAAACACAAGCTTGTACAAATTTAGGAGGAACAGATGACAGTAAATGAAGTAGAAAATCTAGTATTTGAATATGGTGATGATTTATATAGATTTTGTTGGCATTTAACCTCCAATCGGGATTTGGCAGATGAACTTTATCAGGAGACCTTTCTAAAAGCGGTTCAGTTGAGCCACAAGCTGGACTTAGGTGGCAATGTAAAAAGCTATTTGATGGGAATTGCAGTTAATATATGGAAAAATTATATGCATAAGAAGGCTCGTAGAAACGCTATTCTTCCAGAAACGGATTATGAGGAACAGGTTGGAAAAGTAGCAGATATAAGTAATGACATTTTAGAGTATGTTGTTGAAAAAGAGCTTATAAATGAAATGAGGATGGCAGTAAATAATTTAAAAGAAAAGCAAAGAATTGTGTTCATTCTATATTATGCAGAGGAATTTTCGATTAACGAGATTAGTCAAATGCTACATATACCAAAAGGTACAGTTAAAAGTAGATTGGCAAAGGCTAGAGCTATTTTGAGAAAAGAAATGGAGGCGAAAGGTTATGAGATATGATATAGATGAAATTTCAAAAAAAATGTATAAGAATCAGAATGATGAAAAGCCATCATACGCTCTTAATCAGGAAACTCTAAAGAAGATGAAGGAGTGTTGTGAGATGGATAAAAAGAAGTTTAGATTTAATAAATTTGCTAAGTTTGCAGTGATATGTTGCAGCTTGTGTCTGCTTGTAGGTATATCAATTCCTGCTTATGATGCGATAAAGGCATATAAGTGGAAGTCGGATATGAAATTTGAAGGTGGCGAGGAGGTAACCCTTGCAGCAGATGTTGTGTGTAAGAAAATACCAGATGATTTTCCAACTACGGAGAGAAATTTTCCAATGAAAATAAAAGAAGTAGAAAAGGCGTTGGGATTTTCTTTGCTAGACAGTGACCGTAATGCTGATGAGGAAGTAGGATGTTTTCTTGAATTTAATGAAGATGGAAGCATTGCCAGATTAGATGTTTGGAGACCAAATTACGCAGAATGTGGTGGTTGGAATTCCATTAGTATGCAAATTATTATCTTAAATGAGGGAGCGGATTTAGGATATGCTCTGGCTATAGAAGAAAATGGTGGGGATGCAATGGGTAATAAACAGTTTGTAAAAGAAATATATTCAGAAAAATTAGATACAAATATTGTAATCTATAGAGCTGGTGCATATAAAAATGAGTATGAAGATATAAAAGGCAATATAGTGGCAATGTTTGAGTATGACAATATGTTATACGATATAAGCGCCGATTATGAATCTGTCACAGAGGATGAAATGATTGAATTTGTTATGTCCTTAGAATAATATTGTTTGACATATTTCGCGTTAAGTGTTACGATTTTATTAGTAATAGTTAAGGAGCGTGAAAATATGGCATTAGAGGATCAGTTAAGAACACAACTTATCAAGCAGTTCCCGGCAGATGTTGTGATTATAACAGAAGATGGTATGGAAATTTATGCATGTCCAACATGTAAGCGACAGGTGGTATTGAGCAATGATAAATGTTCATCCTGTGACCAGAAGCTTAGCTGGGACAATATTCGTAAGATTGAAACGGAGAAAGCAGGGGTTAAGACAGCTACACTAAAGTTTGAAGTTCCGGGCGATTTTGTGAAATCAGACTGTAGAAAATGTCCAATATCTTATATTGGTAAAAGTGATGGTGAGAGTGTCTATGAGTGCCCATTAGGCAGAAGAAATAATTGTCCGCTTGAGTTTTAAATAAACTTTAATGATGAATAAAAGTTTGGTATTACATTTTGGGGTAGTACCAAACTTTTTTATGTAAAGGAAGATAAATAATAATTTTCTGATAGGCTCATAATTAAAAAATGTGACCTACTTTATTTCTTTTCCGTGTAGTATAATGAAAGGACTTAAGTCGTTATAGAAGTTTTGCTTCGGGAAGGAGGAAAATGTGGAAGACAATCAGATTGTAAATATGTATTTTGAGCGCTCAGAGGATGCCATATCTGTGACACAGAAAAAGTATAATCGCTATGCAAATTATATTGCTTATAATATTTTAAATAATAGAGAAGATTCAGAAGAATGTGTTAATTATGCCTATTTAAAAGTGTGGGATTCAATACCTCCGCACAGACCGGAAAATCTTGCTACATATTTAGGTAAAATCGTAAGAAATCTTGCATTAGATATGTATGATAAATATAAGGCGAAGAAGCGAGGTACAGGGCAGGTAGCATTGGCTTTGGAAGAGTTAAAGGAATGTGTATCAAGTTCAGAAAGAGTTGAAAATATAGTTGATGAAATAACATTAAAGGAAGCGTTAAACAAATTTGTGAAAGAATTGCCGAAGGAAACAAGAATTATTTTTGTGAGAAGATATTGGTATTTAAGCTCAATAAAAGAAATTGCAAAAGAATATGAATTGTCCGAAAGCAAGGTAAAGATGACATTAATGCGTACTAGAGAAAAGTTGAAAATGTATCTTGAACAGGAAGGGATTAGTTAAAATGATTCGACAAGGAAGGGAGGAGTCAACATGAATGAAGACAAATTATTGCGTGCAGTGGGAGAACTTGATGATAAAGTAATAGAAGAGGCAGCACCAAAGAAGAAAAATAAATCTACAAAATGGGTGAAATGGATGTCGGTTGCAGCAAGTGTTTGCATAATAACAGTTATAGGGATTGCTATTGTTAGACAACCTTCGAACCCTGAAAAGAACGAAGGTAAAGAAAAACAAACAGAACTGGCGACAAAGAAACAGCCAGAGACTGGTGGTGTTGAAATGGTTCCGGAAACTGGGGTGTTTGAAGGAGAAGATGTAGACCTATTCAATTATTATATTTATACAGAGAGTGGTGATTATAAGGTTGTTGAAGGAAAAATAGAGGAATTAAAAATTGAAGAGGTTATTAACAAATATCTTGAGTTAAGTGATATAAGCGATATAACAGTTGAAAAAGTTGAGTTTATACACAAAGATGCCGAGGAATCGGAGGTTGATGGTTTGGTATTTTATGTACCTGCAAGTAATACATATGAAATATATTTAAGAGGTGACACATTTGCAGAAGAAAATGCTAAGGGTCTTGTTAATACGGTTGTTTCATATATGAGAAATGAGCCTGGAAATGATTATGTGAAAATATATTTCAATAATCAGCAATATCTTATAGATGAAAGTATGCCAGACTATGGATACTACAATTTCCAAATGGATATTGGAAGCGAAGGAGATGAGAATCCATGGGCAGAAAATTCAGAAGAGACAGTCGATATTTCTTTTGTAATAATAGATGAAAAAGGTAACCCGATGAAAAATATCACATATAGCTTGGAATATGTATCAGGTGAAAGAGGTAGTTATCAGCCAGGCTACGGAATAACGGATTCGACGGGTGAATTTACAAGAAGTGTACATCCAAATGCTACATATATTTTGCATTTGGAAAAAAGAAATGCAGTATCATATACGAATGAAATAGAGCCAGTGGTGTATGAGGAAATGCTGGTTAATCTGGATGTTAAAGAAGCGTTTTCAAAAGAAATAGTTTGGGAAGAAGATAAAGTAACTAAAATTAATGACAGAGGAGAGTCCATAACCATTGATATCTCAGATATATATGATGGTAATAGAGAAGAAATATTCTTACAGTTATTTACAGAAGAAGGTGGACAAATTCAGCTGGGATATCCTGATAAAGATGGCAAATTTATCTGGTATGATGGAGTGGATGGAAACTACAGTTTGACTTTACAAAAGTTTGAATTAATAAGCGGTGAAAGTAACATAAAATATGCAAAAACTTATATAGTTGAGTTGAAGGATGGTGAAATGAATATAATTAAAGAACAAGAGGGTGAAATAGAGATATTAGAGTGAAATAAGTAGAAAATATCGGGCAGTAAATCTGCTCGATATTTTTGTGTAAGGTTTTTCTTTTATCAATTGTTTTATTAGTGTGGAGGTGATAATAAATGGAAATCGCAAAACGAGCGCTCATAGCGATACCGCATGAAAATATGAATGAAAAAGAAATGATAGAGAAATATACAGATTTAGTTTACAAGATTGCATGGGAGTATTTTAGAAATAAATATGATGCTGATGATGTGTGTCAGGAGGTATTCTTGAAGTATTGGAAGAAGAAGCCAATATTTAATAATGAAGAACATGAGAAATCATGGTTTATCAGAGTTACGATAAATCAATGTAATAATGTCTGGAAGGCACCATGGAATCGAAGAAAAGTATCTATTGAAGATGAGAATTTGTCATATGTGGAAACAGATACTTCAAAAAAAGAATTTACAGAGACGATTTCTGATTATTTAGTAATTCATAAAGCTTTAGAGAAATTAAATGGAAAAGAAAGAACTTTGGTTTATCTATTCTATTATGAAGAGTATAGGGTTAATGAAATTGCAAAAATTCTATCTATCAGTGAAAGTGCTGCATATGTAAGACTAAATCGAGTTAGAAAGAAATTAAAAGCAATGTTGAAGGGAGAATACAAGGATGAGCAATTTTAAAAAAGATTACATAAATTACATGAAACTTCAAGAAGTGAATTACAATGTACCTGATACTTCAAACATATATCAAAATTGTTTGAAAAATACTTCAAAGAGAGTTTTTACAATTAATAAATATACCAAATATGCGTCAATGGTGGCAGTGTGTGCGTTGATGGTTATTGTAATTGTAAAATCAAATATAGTAGGTTATGCTTATGAAAGCATAGTGGATTTATATAATACCTACATTTTAAAATCAAAGGATGCTGAACTTGAGGATATGAAGATTGAAGAAGAAGGAAAGATTTTTGAGAAAACATTTTCAAGTGTTTCTAAAGTTTCAGAAGAATATAAGATTGAAATTATGGAAAGTGATTTGGCATATAATTGGGAAGAAGATTACGCTGTAGTATTGGGGTATGGTACAGAAGATAAAATAAACGGAATTCGTATAATCGCACCATATTATATAATGGGTAATTTGCCGGTATTGAAAGAACAACTGGTAATACCGGATGAAACAGCACTTCTTAATCCATTAAGTCACGGTATTTATGGGG
>CAZESO010000059.1:0-10556 GCA_964515325.1 uncultured Roseburia sp.
GCAAGTCCAGAAAATAATAGCAGTTGCAGATATTCTTAGTGCTTTGTATGGAAAGCGTAGCTATAAGGAAGCCTTTGATCCTGAAGTGATTAAGAATATTATGCAGTCAGATGCTGATAATGGCAAGATATGTCCTGTGGCTACAGGGATAGTTATTAAGAATTTTGATAAAATAATTGAGAGTTATGAGAAGCAAAGAGAAGAAACTCTGGGAATATATGAAGAAATCTTAGAGCAATATGAGGTTATCTATGAAAGATTTAAAAAATTCGAATAATTTTGGTTGTATTGTGATAATACCAATGCTAAATCCTGATGATAAAGCAAAGGAGGTTATAGATGGAGTTATTGCAAAGGGGTTTGACAAAATTATAGTGGTTGATGATGGAAGTGCAGCTGAATACAAGGAACCATTTGATTATGCAAGAAGCAAGCCTGAGTGTACAGTTCTTGTTCATGAAGTTAATCAAGGTAAGGGTAGAGCGTTAAAGACAGCGTTTTCGTATATTATGGAGAATGAGCCTGATTGTAAATCAGTTGTTACTGTTGATGGTGATAATCAGCATAAGCCTAATGATATATATAATTGTGTTAAGCTTTGTGCAGAAAATCCAGATGCTTTGATTTTGGGTTGTAGAGATTTTTCAGGTATAGATTTACCACTTAGAAGCAAATTTGGTAATAATCTTACAACATTCATTTTTAAGGCTGTTTGTGGTGTTAAGATAAGTGATACACAGACAGGATTAAGGGTGATTCCGGCAAAATATTTAAAGATAATGACTGAGATAGAAGGAGAAAGATATGAGTATGAGACAAATATGCTTTTGTCTCTTAAGAAGAATCATATTCCTTATATGCAGCAGTCAATTGAAACTATATATATAGAGGATAATGAATCATCTCATTTTAATCCTATAATTGATTCTTTGAAGATATATAAGGTAATATTTAAATATGCTTTTGGCTCATTGGCATCAACAGGAATTGATTTACTTTGTTTTACATTGTTCCTGTTTGTGTTTAATCATTTTTTTGCTTCAAAGATTTCGATTTTGCTATCTACAATTTTAGCAAGAGCGATTTCATCCATAGCCAACTGTATTTATAATAAGACAATGGTATTTAAATCAAAGAGTTCTATGAAGACGGTTTTGGTGAGATATTATACATTATGTGTTTGTCAGACAGCCGTTTCATATTTTGGAGTAGCAGGTCTCACAAAGCTTTTGGATATTGGAGACAAAGAACTTTTGGTTACTGTAGTTAAGATGGTGGTAGATACAGCATTATTTTTCGCAAGCTATTTTATACAAAAGGGCTGGGTATACAAGGAAGATGACAAAGCAAAAGGTTAAAAAGGTTTTAAAACGAATATGCATATTTGTTCTTGTTACAATTGTAATGGCAATTATGCTTTTATATAGTGCAATGTGGATATGTGTAAATGGTCCGTCGACAATGTTTAGAAACATTTTTGTAATGTCTGTGAGAGAAACCAGTGCAGTGGGTTTTTTGGCAAATATTTTTTTGACAGATGAAGAGATTGCAAAAATTGAAGAAGAAAACAAGATTAAAGACACGGATGAAATTACAGATACTTCTCTTATTAATATCGATAATGATTATGGTGATGATGAAGGAAATGTAAATTCAGATGATTCCCGAAATGCTGAAGAAGCAGTTGAGGAGTTGGATGAAGGACTTGAGTATGTAGATGGGATTGCCATTAAGAAAGTAAGTGGCAATACATTTCAGGGTTATATGATGTTTGTAAAGGATCCATCCAGAGTGTTTGTTGGAACTTCATCGGAAAAGTTTTCGAAAGATGTGCCTGGGAAAATCGTATCTGATATAATGGCTAAGTATGGAGTTGCTACCGGTATTAATGCAGGTGGCTTTGAAGATCCACAAGGTGTAGGTGATGGTGCTATTCCTAAAGGAATTGTTATTGCCGGCGGAGAATTGGTTTATGGAAGCGAAAGCGGAACATATGAATTAATTGGATTTAATAATGATAATATTCTCGTAGTTGGTAAGATGACAGGTAAACAGGCTCTCGAAAGTGGTATAAGAGATGCCGTAAGTTTTGGACCAACACTGATTGTAAATGGAACAGCATTGACAAGTGTTGGCACAGGTAGTGGTTTGAATCCCAGAACTGCCATCGGTCAGAGGGCAGATGGAACAGTTCTCCTGCTTGTTATAGAAGGTAGACAGGCAACCAGTCTTGGTGCCTCGTACAATGATTTGATTAGGGTAATGTTAGAGTATGGAGCGGTGAATGCGGCGAATCTAGATGGAGGAAGCTCTTCTGTTATGTATTATAATGGAGAATTAATTAATTCTAATGCTTCAGTAGTAGGTCTTAGAAAAATGCCGACAGCAATTTTGGTACGATGAAAGAGAAAGAACAAAATACTAAGAAAAGAAAAAGTAAATTATTTATATTGTTTATGTTTTTGTATGTATGTATCTGGGCAGCGGCAATATTGCTTATAGATGAATGGATATGGGACAAGGCACAGGCATATCAGACAAGATATGATACAGCTAAGGCAGGCAGTCAACCCAAAGTATTTATGGATGAATTTATCAAAGAGGTAGATGCGAAGAAGCTTGTTGAATGGTTGAACCAGGATGGAGATTATGCTGTTTCGGAGTATACTGTTGTCGATGAGTATGAGAAATATTTTAGTGACATTATTGGTGAAGAGATTATCATTTATGAAGAGACTGAAATCAAAAATACTTACGATGTAAGAGTAGGCGAAAAAACCTTGGCACAGGTAAAGATTGTTTCGAATAATACATATGATGAATTTGGATTTTCGGGATGGGAGTTTAGTGATGCAGAAGTTTTATCATATATGGGGCAAACATTTAGTAAGACTATAGTGGCTGATAAAAATTATGATGTGTATGTCAATGATATGAAATTGACAGAAGAATATATTGTTAAAGAGAAAACTACGGTAATGGGTGAATATATGTCAGGTATAACAGGTGGTATATATGGCACCAATGTATATAAAATCGAAGGATTTTTAGTGGAACCGGACATATATGCTATTGACAAAAATGGTGTAAAGCAAGAAAATACAAGTGTAGAGATTGATATGGCGGAATATATTGACCGTAGTGAAAATGTAATGGATGATGCTACAAGAAGCAGAGTGTCGGAGACTTTTTATGTGTATTTTGAACATATGAACAAATTAAAGAAATATGAGGATATGAAGAAATATCTGGTATCAGGAACTGATGCATATGATCTTATAGCTTCAGCAGAGAAGTCTTTGGAGTGGGTTACACCGGTCAAGAGTATAACCATTGTAGAGGAAGTTATAGATGAATATGTAGTATACAGTGATACATATTTTTCGTGTAGCGTTTATATGAACGTGCAGAAAGATTATGGATATATAACCAAGAACGAGTATTTTGATGCTACAGTATTATTTAAAAAAGTCGGTGATCAGTGGTATTGGGATACTTTCATATTAAATGAGTAGAAAAGGAGTTGAGTGTATGAGCGATAATTTAATCAATCTGGATGATTTAATGGCTGCCATGGAGCAGTTAAAGGAATCGGACACAAATGGTGTGATGGAGATGGACGAAGAAATGCAGGCATCTCAAAGACGATATGAGGAATATATCAAAAAACATACTGATGAGTAAGAATGGTATAATAAAACCGGTAACTTGTGTTGTTACCGGTTTTTGTTTTATATGGAATTTTCTTTTTCTATCCATTGGTCTAATTCATCTTCGATGATATCAAAGTAAGTTGGACCTATTTCAAGGAAAAACTTGTGGAATTCAATTTCGTCAAAGGAATCAAGTTCTTCTTCGGCTTTATCCCGTAATTCAATAATTTCGAGACATCCAATAAAGTATTGAAGATATACAGCTGGTTCATCAATCATTGTGTCATAAAGTTCTTTTGCCAGTTCTATATCATTCATACCATGCTTTCCTAAGAAATTGTTGACATCATCAACATCCCAGCCTTCATAATGTATTCCGAGGTCAACGCGAGAATATAAACCAAAACTATATTGGTCATTAGCATAAGCTAATTTTGCCAAAGGTGTGCTCATTCCGGCAAACTCATAAGCGTATTGCTCTACATAAGTTGCCCAACCTTCATTATATCCACCAAAACTTAAAACGTTTCTTATAGGATCGGGATTAGTATTTGCAAAATAATAGCATTGATACATATGTCCGGGAACACCTTCGTGAGCTATGGTTGTAAACAAATTCATTTGCTCATATTCTTCACTGTGATTAATGTAAATCATATTCTTATCTTTATTATCAATTGGAGGAATCAAATAAAAAGCAGGGCTCATAGTTGATTCTAATGATACAGGAACGCTTTTTACTTCGAAAGGTATGTCTCCAATTTCAGGGAAATATTTCTTTGCCTGTTCAATCTGCATTAAAATTGTAGATTCAGGATCCTCATCTGGATATGCATAATCCATATATTCATCATAAAGTTCAGGATTTTCCATTAAAAGCCTATAAACTAAAGAAAGATTATCTGCTAAGCTCTGGTCAACACAATCTATAAGTTCTTCAACGGATTTATCAGAACCTGTAAGACTTCTTATTAAGTTCTCATAGTATTCTGCTCCACCTTCAAATTCAGAAAGTCCCAGTTCTGTACTTCTTGAACCTTTTAAATCTTCAAGAGTTGCAATAATATTTTCATAGCCTGGGATAAGACTATCATTTATTGCGGAATTTAATCTGTCCATATAAGCAGTTTTCTCTTCGGCTGTTACGCCAAAATTATCAAGCTTCTCGCTGAATATACTTACAAGACAATTTTCTTCAGGTGCGATAAAATCCTTGCACTGTTCAATGACCTGATCAGCGCTGTCATCTGTTAAGAAATAACCCTTTTCAGCGCGAATTTTTTCGTATTCCAAAAGATTATTTATATAATCATCGATGGTTTCTATAAGTGTAAGATAGTCATCAATATCATCTTTTGTAAAGAAATCGTACTCGGAGAAAATAATAGGTATTTCTGCGTGAGCTCCGTTTATTGGTGAAAATATTTCATCTAAAAGATAATTGTCTTTAAATGAATATGAATTTTCTAAATAGTTGTAAAGTGTTTCATAAGTAAGCTGTTGTTCTTCCGTCAATAAAGATTTATCAAAGGTTTCAAGTTTATCAAGAATTTCCTTTTGCTCTTTATAATCACTTTCTATACTTTCTATGGTGATAGGTTCTCCCCAAGAAGCTTCTTCAAAAGTGATTCCGTAAGCTTCGGGGTTTTCTAATGAGAAATGTGTAGATACAGAACTTATGGACATTTCTTCAATAAAAAGTTCATCCATATATTCATCAAATTCTGCCTGCACCTGTTTTGCATCTTTTTTTGTGCTATTTTCTTTTTGGTTGGATTCTTTGCTTTCTTCTGTTTGGGTATTGTTGTTGCTATCTTCCTTGCTACAGCCTGTAAAAACATAACTGCTCATAATGGCTATGGTAAGAGAGCAAGCTAAGATTTTTCTAAAACGAAAAAATTTTTTCATATTTTACCTCCCTTAAAACTATTTTTTTATAAACATAATATGAATTATATACGGAAATAAGCAAATTATCAAGATTTTAAAATGTCAATAGGAAAAAAGTACTATTGTAATCGGATGAAAAAAGTATATCATATTAATTAAATCGTTGCTTTTCTTGGGAGAGAAGAAAGGCGGTAAAGTGTATATGAAAAAGATATTAAGTTTTGTTATAGGCATTATTATGTGTATTGTGTTTATCATTTTGTTTAGTGGTAATGTTTTTGCAAGCGAAGAGATTTATTTTGACGAAGACGGCAATCTTATTTACATAACTTATGATAAGAAAGCAACAAGCTCTGTGTCATATAAAGCAATTGGCTGGATATTGAAAAGATATGATGCTCCTATTGATTATCCCGGACAGCAGTATGTTATAGTAAGAAAGATAGAATATGCAGTTGAAGATCCGGAAAATCCGGCATTTTTGTATTGTTATTTCTGGTCAGACAAAGATGAGATATTAAATGCGGTGGGAGCTGTATCGGCTGAGTGGAGAAAACAATTGGAAAAGTATGGTGCCACAGTATACATCGATAATGTAATGACTGTGTGCAATAGCAAGGTGCCATTGGGAAATGTTGATGAAAATGGAGTTTGTACAGGGGAGGTTTATTTTACTTTTGAGGGAATTGCTAATGCAAGAGGATGGGCAAGACCGGAATTTTTGAAATCATATTTTGATATAAAGCTTGAATTTCCTGTACTTGAAAAAGAGCCTGATGGAGGGCTTGTTGTAGGAAAATCAGTTCCGAGTATATATACAGGTTCTTCTTTGTCCAGTATGGTAGTAGGGTCCAATTCATATGGAAGTGAAGAATATGATGTAAGTGTAGCAATGCCTGCCGGGGAGAAGGTATATTTTAAAGGTGAATGTGATGCATATTATTATAATCTGTCATGTACAAGATATCAGCAGATTGTGTATGTACCTGTTTGTGTTGATACAAAATACATCATTAATTGGGTTGATATAAATGGTGCCCCGCAGAGTGAAACCAGACTTATATCCCGGTGGTATAAAGTTGCAAAATTTGTAAACTATACAGCAATTAATGATTTTAAAATCTATGATTTAAGTACTGTTAATATCTTTTCGAATGTGCTTGGAGAAAATGTCAATATTTATAACAATAATGGCAGTGATAATGTGTCAGTGATAAAGAGGGTTTATGGTGAATGTAGCAATCATATTCAGGTTGGTACATATAGTCACTATACAGGAGAAATTGTGTTGACATCAACAGATTTTAAGAAACCGGACATTCCTGATGTTGATTATACTAACTATGCGAAAAATGCTGTGGATAGCATACAGGTAAGAAGTGATTATCTGGCAGTGAATGGCAGAGTGATATTATCTGATGAATATAAGTCTGATAATGCACCGGATGTTGTAACGGCTGATAGAAAGAAAATCAGCCTTTATAAGGCGGAGGTTTTGACAGATTCAAGGGCTAAAAATGGTGTGTATAAGGATTGGGTAATGACCTGCAATTATGTAGAGAGAACAGACAAAGCTGTTATGGCTTTCAAAAACACAAATATAAATAGTGTTAATATACATACCCCTGTTATTTGTGATGGTAAAGTTTATGGTGATAAGAATATTAATCAAGCGGACACACCATCAATAAATGATGTGGTTCTGGGCGGGAAAATATATGTAAAGATAGACAGTTTTGGAAATCATAATAATATAAAAGGATATGGAATAAGAGACTATTCGAAGTATGCAGGAAAGTCTTATGTAAAGTTTGAATTTCCTGTAATTATGGAAGGTGATAGGATAGATGCGGGATATTGGATTGAGTTGTCTAATGGAGTGAATGTCTTTGATATGCCGGAGGATGTGGTTTTGGGGATTTATAAGGTGGAATATAAGACTGTTGCTAAGAACGGATATGACAGCTGTTTGTTAGGTGAACAGTATAATAAGGATATATGGGAATATGGTGCGTATGGCAGCTCTAAAGTAAATGTTATAGGGCGATTGTATGATTTTAAGATAAATGATGTGGATATATATGTGGCAGGAAATAAGGACAAAAATGGAAAGACATTTGCTGAATTTGATGAGAAGATAATGCCTGACAGTTTTAAAATAACTGAAGGGAAAACAGTTGTATTGAGCCTCACCACTATGGGAGAGCTAGAGAATAATGCTTGTATAGAGGGGTATATAAAATATTATTATATGCCAAAAGGAAGTACAGAACTTATAGAGGTTGATTTGTATAAGGAAAGTGATACATTACAATTGTCTGAACCAATTAAAATATCTGATACAATTATTTTGGAAAAAGCTTGTGTTATGCAAAGTGATGGGAATATATGTTTGTGGGAGAAAAATTATGAACTGCCGAGGAATTTTGTGGCTGTAAAAAAAGATACTGAATTAAGAGATATAGAAAGTAACAAGGACAAAATCTTAAGGGATGGGACTATATTTGTAGCGTTTGAATTTCGATTGGATAATGGTGATAAGAAAAGTTTATTTTATGTAAATAGTCTGAATTATAAAAAAGGTTATTGTAACATGTGGAGGATGCAGGGAGGCAAAACAGATATCGGTGTGGATGGTATAGCTTTTATGACAGAGGTTGGAGCAAGTACCAAATATGATTACGAAGTAAATGGAACACATTAAATTATCTTGACAGCGACTAATATATATGATAAAACTAAGTGTACTGTACGTGCTAGTACACCTAGCTTATTAAAAAGATATAAATTTAATTTGAGGGAGGACAAACGATGAAAGGTAAATTAAAAAAAGTATTAGTTGCTGTTGTAGTATTCTTGCTTCTTGCAACATCAACAACAGGAATGATATTTAGTATCATTAGTTTCAGGGAAGTTACAAAGATTAAAGGGGAAAACAAGGAGACAAAGAAAGAAGCAGATAAGGAAGAAGACGCAGAAGATGATGAAATAGTAATAGGGGACATATATGAGATCGTTTCTACAGAAGCGATTTCGGATGCATATATTTCTGGGGATGATTCTAAATTAAATGATGAGGATAAGAAGACTTTAGAGGTAGCTACTGAAATTTTGAATGAGATTATCACAGAGGATATGAGTGATTATGAAAAAGAAGAAGCTATCTATACATGGATTTGTGAAAATATCAGATGCGACCAGGGAGGAACTGTTGCGGTTCCGGAAGCCAGAGGTATATATGACAGACCATATGGTGTGTTGCAGAATAAACAGGCAGTATGTGTTGGTTATGCAACCACATTTAGACTTCTTACAAATATGGTGGGTTTAGATTGTTTAGTTATGCATGATACAAGTTACACTCATTCATGGAATATTGTAAAGTTGGATGATGGCTGTTGGTATATTGTTGACTGTTATTATGATGAAAGTGTTAATGGTCCGTTATATGCTAATTTTAATATGAATGATGAAATGGCATTTATGAGTCATGATTGGGATCCGTCAGAATATCCTGTTGCTAACGGAACTGAATACAATTATATGGAAATGTGCAAGGTTGAAGTTGATGATTATATGGAATTTATAGAAGCAGTTGCTGAATTATATAATAACGATGAACGTTTTGGGGTGTTCCAGATTCCGATTGATGAAGATGAATCTTTGGAAGAGATATATTATATAGCCGAAGGAATTATGGGAAGATTGTGTACTGATTATAGTGATGCAATGTTGGAGGTATACAATAGCTCAGAAGAAGGCTCGGTATTAGTTGTTTACAATTATGTAGATTATTCAGATGAAATGGGATTTGGCGGAGACTATGGTGATATTGACTATGAGGCTATAGATGAAGTTCTTAATGAGCATTTTGGCGATGAGATATATTGGGAAGATATGTATTGGGAGGATATGTATTGGGAAGATATGTATTGGGAAGATGAATATTGGGAAGATATAGTTATCGAAGAGGAAGCGATTGAAGTTCCAACGGAGGTATTTGAATAGAGATGAGGGGATTGAAAAAGATAATACTTTTATCATGTTTCATTATTTCCATGGTATTTGTATGCAGTTGTGGAGAATCTGAGGATAATAAAAAGGAAGAAAATAAAAAGACAGGCTATACATCTAAAGAAGTATATGATGCTGTTTCGAATGCAATGAAGGATATGCCGGATATGACAACAGTATCGGATGAAAGTGATGATGCTAAAAATTTGTTTTTGGTTTTCTCAGAGTTAGAATATGATAAGGTGGAAGATTTTGTGTTTTGTTATTCCACAACAGGACTTGCAGATGAGATTATAGTTGTTCATTTGAAGGATAGTGGAGATATTGAAGAATTAAAAGAAGATTTACAAGAGAGACTGGAGTCTAGAAAGAGTACTTTTGAAGTGTATAATACTGAGGAAGGAAGTAAGTTTCAGGGAGCTACAGTTTTGGTGGAAGATAATTGTGCGGTGTTGTTGATTGGAAATCAGGCACAGAATGGAAAATTTGAATTTGATAAGTTGTTTAAGGATTGAACATATGGGAGTATGTTTGTTCGCAAATGAGTTAAAGAAATTGTTGTGATATTATCATAACAATTTTTTTATATAATTAGGAAACTGTACCATAGCAACTAAAGTATAGCGTAATAAGAAGTAAAGTTACTATTGAAAGTGTTTGGATTAATGATATAATTAAATTTATTGTAAAAAATAGAAATGTATATAGAGAAGGAATAATGGAAAAGCTTAAAGAATTTATGACTAAGAATAATTACTTGGCAACAAAGATAACAGCAGGGGTTGTAGCACTTTTTATGATTATTATATTAATCGTAATAGTAGCAGGTAATAAGGATAACGATAAGCCAGACAGTGTTAAGAAAGAAACTGATGATGAGACAACCAATCTAACTGATGAAACAAAAGAAAGTGAAGAAGAAATTACAAGTCCAATGGATACATATGGAAATGAAGATACAACAACTAATCAGGTAGCCTCAAATGGAAATGGAAACAC
>CAZESO010000060.1:0-10509 GCA_964515325.1 uncultured Roseburia sp.
TTCCTGCATATTTACTCCTCCTATTTCTTACACATACTTTTTCATCCAAACTTGAGGTCGAATTTTTCGACCTCGAGTTTTACACGTTGTGTTATAATTATAACACTTACATCCCGCTTACGCAATGTGTATTTTACAACAAGAGTGGCGTTCGTCTCGCAAACTCCTCAAATTCACACCTCCAATTCCATAAATCTTCTAAACTCTTTAAACCCAGTTTTCGCGTAAAACTTCATCGCCTCATCATTAAAGCTCCATACATCCAGCTCAATTCTGTCAAATCCTCTATTCTTAGCATCCATTTTCATAAATTCAAGAAGTTCCGTTGCCGCTCCCTGCCTTCTAAACGCTTCATCTACTGCTATTTCCTGCACATGATAAAACTTCCTTTCCAAACTATATGGTGTTTCCTTCTTATGCACATAATCAACACAAGCCATACCACATATAACTCCATCTCTTTCCGCTACTATGATATTACTATTTTCTCCATTTACCAATACCAGCGCAAAACCCTGCATTTCCTGTGCAAATCCCGACTTAAATATATCCGGTCTTCCATTAACATGGATATCATTTACCTCCCTTCTCAGCTCATTCACTCTTAATAAATCCTTTTCTTCTGCAAATCTTACCATAATCTAAAACTTCCTTTCCAAAACAAAAAAGACACACCAAACATCAAAATGTCTAATGCATCTCTTAAATCGTAGCCATATATATTTTCAATTCAAACCTACATTCAGATTATATGCACAGACATTTAAGACCTACCTGTCATAACTGTGCATCCAATAAGACTATCTACAGTTACAACGTGTACGTCTGTAATAATACATATAATAATTTGAAATGTGTAAGCTTGTCATCCTTTTGTTTCTCCTAAAATTTTTTCTATATCATATTCCATCATAGAAGATTTGTCAATCACTTCTTCATCTCCATATAAGACAGAACTTCAAAACCACACTTTTTATATGTCTTCACAGCTCTTTCATTCTCTTCCTCAACCTCCAATCTAAGAAGTGCATTCGGGTACTTTTCCTCTATAAACTTCAATGCCATACTTCCAAGTCCCCTGCCTCTATACTCATCCTTAATATACAAATCCTCTATCCATATGCAAGGCTTGCCAAACTCTGTTGAAAAACTTTTCGCCACCATCGCATACCCTTGTATTTCACTAGAATTTTCAATTATATAGCCTTCCAAATACGGACTGTCATTTACACAATTCTCCACATCATTTACAAATATCTCTTCAGAACCGTTACTTAGCACTGCAGGTGATGCATAAAATACACGCATCATATTAACCACTGCTTCTTTGTCATTAACTGTCATAAGTCTTATTTTGCTGTTACTCATCACATTAACTATATCCTCCCTAACCCTTGCATAGTATACAATTCTATCCACTGTTTCTATAACCTGACTTATGCCCAATTTTCGCTCTTCCTCATCATCACACTCTATCATTAACGCCCTTTTCACATTATACTCCAGCCAGTCAAGCCAGCTAAAGCCAATACCGGATAGCACACTACAATCAATATCACACACCCCATACTCCTGTTTATATGCTGATATAAATGCTTTCAATTTCTCCACATCTATATCGCACAATACACCACCGGACCAGCTTAGTGCCAAATTAAACATTTCTAAATATGGATTTCCATAATCCAAGCATTCCAAATCAATGATTAATGGCTTTCCGTCCTGCCACAAAACGTTTTTACTATCCATATCTCCATCACATATACAGGTAATATCGGGTGCACTTTTCAATGCCTCATTATATGCCTTCTCTGCTGAATATAAAATGCTCCTATTAATCTTTAATATGTCAACAATTTCATGACATTTTTCTTCTGCCAATGAAATATATCCATCCCAATCCACAGTGATTTCATCTAACTCATTAGGCTTTTCGACTTGATGAAGCTTATGTATGTCAGCTAGCAATTTTCCAGCTGTTTTACAATGCTCAAGGGTAATCTCATTCCAATCAAGCGCCCTACCTTCTACCCAGTTAAAGATATAAAAATACTGATTATCCACGCACTGTAGCTTTGTCCCATTTATCTCCAATGCCGGCACAATAGGAATATTATTACTTTCCAGAATTCTTTCTAAACTCTCTGCCTTTGCATAATTCCCCTTTGCATCAGGTCTTTTCATAATTGATGGATTAAGCAGCTTTACAGCATACTTACCTTTAGTAGTTTCAAGTTTATACATTTTGTGCATATATCCACCACTTACCCTTTGCGGCTCAGCCATCAAATCACCTATATCCAATTGTCTTACTATCTTCTCAAACATCATTTGGTACTCCATAGCAAACTCCTATTATTTTCACAAATCAAGCTTATCTCTCCATCCTTAATAAGATACGCTTCACCAAAAATTTCTGTCACTCCATTCACAAGCTTTATATAGCTTCCATCATTCAGGCAATAAAACTCCCTTCCTAAGCTGTCGGGATATGCAATATCCTCAAACACTCTCATTCCATCCAAAACCTCATCCTTAATGTCCTGATAATGTGGCAATATCATAAGTTTTGTAAGCCCCAGTCCCGGTATAAACCTCTTGTAATTTTCATCTACTGCCTCACCTTCAAGTTCCGGATGAGCATATACTACCTCTGCACTATTCATTGAGCCGGCACTTATTCCCATAAGAATTCCATCAAATTTTTCTAAATGCTCTTTTAGCTTAATCCTTTCAAAAAATACATTCTGCGTAGGTACATGTCCACCTGATAAAATAATTGCATCAAATTCACCTATTCTATCAATGATTTCCTCATTTCGTTTATCGCAAATAATCATCTGATTTACGGATAAACCGCTCATTGGGAAAGCTTCCTTAAAAATATCCCTTATGCTATCGTTTATTTCATAGTTCTCCGGATCTGCACTAATTATAAGAACATTGGAATTGTTCGTCCAATTCTTTGTCAAATCCTCCAAAAAGCCATTTTCCTTTAATAGTGTTGTTGCAACTCGTTTTCCATCTATCTTATAAGAACCGCCTATATGGCTGGTTAAATATGTAATCATCACTGTACCTCCGTTACTATTTGCAATATAAATACTATTATACCAATGATAAATAATATGGCAGTTAAATCTTCACGTGATTTCTACTTGAAATTTTTTTTTTTATATTGTAACATATATATGAGAAATGGGTTTCTGACCACTTGATTTTATATCCAAAGTGGGTTGCTCGTTTCTTTTTTTATGTTTTGAATATCGTACAGATATAATTTATTATCACTTGCATATCTAACAATTAACACAGCCTGATATATATTATAATTGTTTTTTTCTCCACTTTCAGTTGTCACAGGTAAAGCAAAGCGTGTATTATACCTATACCATCCTTTTTCAGCTCTCTTTTTATGTCTTCTCTCAAAATCTTCATTCCATCTTTTGTCTGTTGCTATTTCAATCATTTCTGATATTCCTTGCACCATATTTGCTTTTGCTTTAGCCAATCCACCCTTTAATTTATGTGTATAAACAGAACCAGTAAATTCATCAGTAAAATCTTTTCCTATATAGATTATGTCACTTGTTTCTGTTATTTCTAATATTTCACCAACATAACGTTGAAGATATTCCTCCACTTGCTCCCATGATATCGAACGCTTTCCTTTAAAAATAATTTGAGGTATAACTACTATTTTATTTCCATTATTATCTTTTGTTATTGTAATATTGTCTTTTATATCTATAATTTACTATCCTCTTTCCTATGATTATGATTTCGCTTAGTATATCAAAAAAATAATCCATTTCAAGACTTGACTTTTTAAACGTCCCATTTTTCACTTCAAAAAAGCAATACCTCTTTATTATCCTCAATACTAATTTCATTTATATCCCTCTTAAACATTTCGCCGAATACAAACTCATCGATACTTACTTCCACTCCCTATTAACATTCTTGCTTTCCTTAGCCAACACCGCATTATGTAAATCTATTCCCAACAAATTACACAATGAAATCAACACAATAAACACATCTGCAATCTCACCCTCAACCGTATCATAACTGTCCAGTCTTGCATAATCTACAGCGATATTAGTTTCAGATTTTCTGACAGCCTTTGCCAGTTCACCCAATTCTTCTGTCAACAAAAGCACCTTGTCTTGTGCAGTTTTAGTATCGAAGCCCCTAATACTCAACACTTCCTTGAAATACTTTTGAATTTCATCAATGTTTTTCTCTATTTTTAATATTTTATATAATTCCTTTTGGTCTTTCATACACTCATCTCCATTTCCAAACATTTCCACTGTTCATCACCCATAGGATATATTTCTGATTTAATCATTTTGATCCTGCTCGGCATAATGCTCATTTAAAGCCTCTGCCGTGAGAGGATAAATGTTTATCCTGTCAGCACTCCACTTTTTAAAGGTTAACTCATCCTTTATCCAACTAACTACATATTTTGCATCACATTTCTTATATGGTCTTAATCTTAACACAAAATTCATCTCCATTCTTAACATATATCAATATTATACCAATTATTTTACACATAGCAAGAAAAAGACACTGGCTATGCACTGTATTTCTTCATCAATTCACTATTCTTTCTACCATTTTTATGATAATATATAAAATATTTGAAATAAATACAATATTTATATAGAACGGAGAATACTTATGAACTTAACATTACAAACAGGAAGACCAGAAAATGCCGAAAACAGATTGGACAAAGAAATGCGAGTATATGATTTACTCGATTCACTAAACATACAATATGACCGTGTGGACCACAATGCAGCTGACACTATGGAAGCATGTCAGGCCATCAACGAAGTTCTTGCACCAGCTGTCATCTGCAAGAATTTGTTCTTGTGCAATGCCGGCAAAACCAAGTTTTATCTACTTATGATTCGCGATGATAAAAAGTTTAAAACCAAGGAAATATCTCATCAAATTAACAGTTCAAGACTTTCATTTGCCACTGCTGAATATATGGAAAAATATCTTGATATTACACCTGGTTCTGTCAGCGTTATGGGTCTTATGAATGACAAGGAATGTGAGGTTACTCTTATTGTAGACGAAGACTTACTATCCGAAGAATATGTAGGCTGTCACCCTTGTGTAAATACATCAAGTCTACGAATCAAAACCAATGATGTGTTTACTACATTTTTACAGGCTACTAACCATGAATTTTTGACTGTAAAGCTTGAAATGGGTGAAGAATAATTACCTTATTATCAACCAAAACCAATTTAAACTTTTACCAAAATATTAGGAGATATTAGATTTGTTCTAATATCTCCTATCATTTACATCCTACTCATTTAATCTTTATACTTGAACATCAAGTCTCTGTCCAACCACCAACTCAGCTTCTGTTCTGACTACATTACCTCTTTCAGTATATGTATAATCCTGTATCTTTTTTAACAATTCTTCTACTGAATTACCTTTTATTACGGTAACATCACTTATGTTCTCTTTTTCAGAATTTTTCTTTTCCTCAAGCCACTTTTCCTGTCGTTCTTCTTCTGCTTCTTTCTTTGCAGCCTTCTTTTCTTCTCGTTTCTCCTCAGCCTTAGCTTCGATACGAGCTTTTTGATTATCGGCCGCCTTTTGTAATACTGCAAAATATGATGCTGTACCATCATCATTTATCTGTATTCCAAAACCTTTTACACTTACACCTGCACTATCAAATTTTTCCTGCATTTGTGACAATTGTGCACTGGCTCCTGCAAGAATAGCTTCATACTTTTTACGATACTCTTCGTCAGTTGCCATTCTTTCAATCTTCTCTTCATCAATAAGAACAACTGTTTTCAGTGGATTGGCATATTTAGCAGCATTGGCCTGTGCATAATCTTTGCACTCTGAATCAACAAGTATAAACTCCAAATTATTATACTTTCCTTTTAAAGTTTCATAGTATTTTTTTGCCTCATCTGACAGCTTTGGTTCTCCAATAATTTTACCATATTCACTATTCTTCTTAAGAGATTTGTTTGTCTTGCTAGTTTCTTTTGCCTCATAAGTAGAATAAGCTTTAATGTTTGACATATCCATAATTACCCTCCATTCCGAAGCGATTTTTCGCGAAGGAATTGCGCGTGAGAAATTCGCGAAGGCGATTTCTCATGTCGCATTAGGGCATATTTACGTCGCTTCGGCGTAAATTGCCGTGTAAAAAATAATCGCATCAGCATTATTTTTTACACTATTACCTCCTTGTATTTATGTGCAAATCCGTTTGCATTCTTACAAATAATATATCGGCAAAAGATTAGAATATTGTAACCCTCCTAAATATCAAACTTTCCCTTACCATCAAAAACATTCAAGCTCTTAATATCTACTGCATGTTTTAACATTTCATCAATATCTGTATCCATTACAAATTTGTACTCTTTTTCTGTGATTGGAACAACCCATAAAATATTTATCTCATCATCCATAAATGTTTTATATTCTGGTGATTCTACTCCCACAACATTCTTTGGATTCACAAAAAGCAATGCTTCATACCCTTTAATATTCTTAAATGGAATTGTGTGACCATTGGCCAAAAATGTTCTCTCCCCCCATGGAAACCTCGATAATGAAGAAAGCATAGAACACATAAGTTCACAAAGTTTATCATATTTTACATCACATGCAAAACCCAGTTCGATTCTTCTATATTTATTAACCTCTTCTTGAAAATACATTTCAGCCTTTGGCATTGGAAGCAAACTAACGCCTGCTGTAATTCCATATGTAATATCATTCTTTGTTCCTCTTAACAATGCCTTTGGCGGGAATTTCCCTCCGTCTATTGCATAATATTTCTCATGCTTACCAAAAAAGCTTTCAAGCACTCTAATATGCTCCATTTGCACATCTTTCCAATAGTCTTCTTCAAAATAATCCCACTTTTTCTTATTATCTAATGTTCTAGCCATCAATGCCTGCTCTGCCATTGTAAGCTCCCATCCTAACGGACTTGTTCCCTTTGCATATTTTGAATAACCTGGAAATCCATTACCACTCCACCCTGGAATTACACAAAGTAATTCATCTCCGCAAAGAAGAGAGGCTGCGTCACCCTCTGCAAACCAAATGATTGAAAGTTTACTCTCATCTATATCTATTCCATTTTTATCATGTAAAACGAACTCTTCCGGCATCATCGGAGCCATTCCTTTTCCCATAGCTTCAAAATCCATTTTCTTAGGACTTTTGTTTCTATTACAAATCCAACAAGACCTCATCTCCGGATTATCACTTATTGGATTAATCCACAAATAGAAATAATAGCAACTTTCACTCTTTTCTACAAACGCTTGTATATCACACACCGGTGATGCACTTTCTAAAATAACTTTTGGTTCACTTGTATTACTTTTTCTCATTGTGCTCCTCCATACTCGTATAATCTATACATCTTTTTTGCGATTTTTCCACCAAATACTTTCTTAAATATTAATTTTTCCATTCCAGCCAACTCATTAATCAAATAATCAGGTGTCATTTCACCTTCCTTAATATACACTATGCCTGTCCCATCTTCTAGTATCTTCGGATCATCAATTCCATACACAACTGTAACACCAACTTGATTTATTGGATTCTTGTATTTCGAAGCTTTAGCTGCAAATTCTGTGTAACAATCCATCAGTATACTTATCTTATTGAAATGATTGTTCAAATCCTTCAATAATTTCCTTAACTCTTCCAATTTAAAATACATACTTACACCTTCCATAATAATAATCGCATCTTTATCATTAGGAAGTGACTTAATCCACTGATTCTGCCTTGCATCAGACTCAATCATATGATACTCCTCAGTTTCATTATAATATCGTCTTCGTTCATTAATTACTTCCGGGAAATCCACATCAAACCACATATGTCCCATTGTGCCTATACGATGTATTCTGGCATCCATTCCACATCCAATATGTACTATAACTGCATCCTTATTGGCATTCATCTGCTTTACGAGCCATTTGTCAAAAACAGCCGAACGCATCCCCATATAATATGCAAGCCATTTGGATTTCATCTTTCCTTTAAGTGGAAAACCTTCTGAATTCCATATTTCTTCTGCTTTTTTGTCTTTTAATATTATGCCCTTTTTACTAACAAAGGCTTTACCATATAATGGTATGTACAGTGTTTTGTTTACATTATTCATATAACCCTCTCCATTTCACTTTCTTTATACCCATCCAAAGCATTTAAAATCCTTTGTATACTCTATTTCACACACTTCACAATACTCAATAAAGGCTCTGCCAATATATCTGCGCATTATTCCTCCATGTGTCACCATTATAATCTTCTCATATCCTAAATCCACATACTTATCCATAACAGGCTTTGTTCTTTCAATAATCTCTGTGATTGTCTCCCACTTTTTAGTCTCACCATCCGGATATTCACCCTTATATTTCATAAACTCGATATGCAAATTATGATTTTCTTCCTCACCTTTTACCTGAAATGTTTTATCCGAAAGGAACTCATATATATCCATATCAATCTTTATGTCTAATCCTGTATTTTTAGAAACAATAGCTGCCGTTTGTAATGCTCTGGTATAAGGTGATGATATAATCACTTGACTTCCTTCTAACAACGGACTTTTAGATGCTTCATTTGCCTGCCTTATACCAAGTTCAGTCAAAGGTGCTAAATCTCTTCCCTGCCCTATAAAGCCTCTTTTATCCACTTCGCTCTTATCTGGTTCTCCATGCCTAATAAACACTATCTTCATAACCTTTTCTCCTGTACATCTCCTATAAACTCTTCTCCAACCACTTAGCTACGCCATCTTCATTATTACCACCAATAGTTTTAGTTGCAATATGTTTCAACTCATCCACCGCATTTTCAACAGCATATGCTTCATCAGCAATTTCAAACATATCCACATCATTTTTACCATCACCAAACACTACTAATCTATCGCATTCCAAAAACTCTTTCAATTGACTAATAGCATTTGACTTTGATGTAGCCACTGGCATTATTTCCAACCATTGTTCCTTAGAATAAATATCCAAATCATACACACAATGATATTTGTCCTTATATTTATCATACAATGGTTTAAGCTTTTCCTTCTCATCTATACATGTAATATAGAAAATATCGCCATTATACAACTCATTTACATCGGTTAATATATTTGTTCTTTTATCACCTTTTCTGGTATTTAAAAATGTTGTCATTCCTCTGGTACACTTATCTTCCACATATGAAAACTTTTCAACGCCATCTATATAAGCATAAACAATTGGATGTATATCATTTGCAATCAATTCATCTAAAATATCTTTTACATCTTGTCCAAAATAATTTGCTATCAAAACCTGTCCTGTTACATTATCAATTACAAATGCTCCATTGTATACAATTAATGGTATCTTTGCATCAAGCCCCTTGGTTACCTTCTTTGATGTAACATACGACCTTGCTGTTGCGTACGAAAACAACATACCTTTTGCTGTAAGTTTATTAATGACATCACTTGTATATTTTGAAATTGTCTCATCACTTCTTAGAAGTGTTCCATCTAAATCTGATACATATAATGTTTTCATTTATATTCACTCCAACTAATCTACATACTCAACTATCTCACCATTATTCGGATGAGGAACCCCTAAGAAATACTGCATAACAGTTCCGTGACACACCACTATTACCTTCTTATACTGCTTATATTTTTCCAACACATTCCCTATTCTCTTTTTTATCAGCTCTGCTGATTCCCACTCTCTTTCCTCACCGACCGGATAAATGCCATTAAATTTATGTAACTCTTCATAATTCTTACAAGCAGCTTCATCTGAAAGATATTCATAATTTTTGTCTGCACACCATTCATGCAAGTCTGTTTCAACGACCATATCTAATTGCAATTCTTTGGATAAAATAGCTGCTGTATGCATCGTTCTTCCATATGGCGAAGTTATAATCAAATCCACATCCTGCAGTCTTTCATCCTTTGACGCATTTTTTATCTGTTCAATACCAACAGGCGATAATGGACGCATATTAAAGCCCCATCCTTGGTATATCTTGGTATTCGCCTCTGTAAAATCATCTTTTCCGTGTCTTATAAAATAAAATGTTGTCATTTGCTCCTCCTAAATTATATCATTTTCCTAAGCTGATATTCTATTTCAAGTAATTTGATATTTGCCAACTCTATCAATGAATATTTTTCTGACAGTGATTTTATCAACTCACATCCAAGATAATAACCAACATCAGATTTACCTTCGAAATCACACCAATCACCGAAAAACTGCTGCACACTCTCATCTTTATCAATTCTATTAATATACTCCTCATACAATAGTTTACGATTTTGGTTACACCAATTTAACCAACCATTTGTATCTTGATGGTAAAAATGTATATCATCACAAAGTAATTGTTCAATATACATAGCTATCCCCTCAGTATATAATTGCCATAATGCTTTATCTT
>CAZESO010000061.1:0-10407 GCA_964515325.1 uncultured Roseburia sp.
ACTATCCTCTCTTTTTGTGCGTAATAATGAGCTAAGCGACATAGTCGCAATAAAAATATAAGAAATACAGCTTTTATTTGAGTGAGGTGTAATAAGGTAGTATATCACAACTCCACTGGTAACCAGAATGGAGGTATATATGTTACAAATTAAGAATTTAATAATTACACATATTAAGGATAACAGAGTATTAATAAAAGATTTAAGTTTTACATTAAATAAAGGAGATAAGATTGCCATTATAGGTGAAGAAGGCAATGGTAAATCAACCATATTAAAGCTTATATATGATGAGTCTAAGGTGGAAGAGTATATTGAGTATTCAGGCGAAATCATTAGGAATAATATGATTATCGGATACCTTGCACAGGAACTGAGCGAAGAAGAAAAACAGATGAGCGTGTATGAGTTTATGTGCCAAATGCCATTGTTTTATGATGTTACCCCAAAGGAATTGGCAAGAATTGCCAATACACTTAAAATAGACACTGAATTGTTTTATTCTGAACAATTGCTTAAAACTTTATCAGGAGGTGAAAAGATTAAGCTACCTCTTTCAAATCCTGTAATACGACAAATGTTAAGAGACTTTGGTGGAGCTATTATATCTGTTTCCCATGATAGGCGATATATCGAAGAAGTTGTGGATAAAGTTTATGAAATGGCAAGAGAAGGATTGGATAGATTACAGTCATAGAATTAGTTGGGAAAACTGATAGATATGAAAAAGATTTGTTAGTGGATATGGCTTTAAGACTGTAGTTTGGAAGTGATTCTAAACTACTTTTTTGTTTACAAATATTGCATAAATAAGGTATAATATAGTAATTAGAGAAATGTGTGATTACAAATGAAAAAGGGTAACTTTTACTCAAAAAGTGGAATGAAAGGATGCATGTACTTACAATTGTTTGGACGTAACATA
The DNA here is from genome assembly GCA_964515325.1 of uncultured Roseburia sp. Lineage (GTDB taxonomy): Bacteria > Bacillota > Clostridia > Lachnospirales > Lachnospiraceae > SVEL01. Next base: position 926 of record CAZESO010000061.1, read on the forward strand.
ATGAGGAAGGTGATAATATGCAAATGAAAGAAAAAGCACTTTTGCGTTTGAAAGAGATAATTAATGATATGGATATGGAAAAGGCAATTCAATTTTGTGCAGGTAGTGAGGAATTCTATATGGAATGTCTAAAGGATTATTGTAACAGTGGAAGGAAAGATAGCATTGAGCAATCGTATGCAACAGAGGATTGGAATAGATATGCTATGGAAGTGCATACATTGAAGGGCACTTCAAGAACTTTAGGCTTTGAAAAACTGGGGAATATTGCAGAAAAAATGCAAATGGCAGCAGAAAAACATGATATTCAGTATATTAAAGACAATAATGATGAGATGATAAAAGAATTTGAACGAATACTAAATGCGATAGCTGATAATATTTGACTGTAAAATAATAGGAGAATGTGTAATGGGTGAAAAAAATAATCGTGAAGGTGAGATAAAATATGTTAAGACTTTTTTTGGAGCAATAGTGTTCCTTATGTTACTTCTCTTTATTGTGGGACAAGTTATTTTTCCTGATGAGAGAAGTGATTTGAGTGCAAATTGTAAAGAGTTTGAATCGGAGTGGCAACAGGTATTAGAGAACGGTGAAAAGGTGCCGGTAGAGGTTCCGGGAAAACTGTCGGCTGAATACGGAGAAATAGTGACTATTAGTACATATTTGCCAGATGATTTGGAGGATAATAATGTAATATGTTTTCGTTCAATCTGGCAGGATGTTGAAATATATGTTGATGGAGAATTAAGAACCAGTTACAATACAGATGATTCCAGACCATTTGGAAAAAACAGTGCGTTTAGATATATTTTTGTTGATTTGAACGAAGAAGATGCAGGAAAGGAATTGCAGTATAGTTTTTCCAGTGAATCTAAATATGCGGGAACTGTTAGGACAAGCTATATTGGTGATAAATTAGGTATATGGACACACTTGATAAGAGAGTCTGGTGCTAAAACCATAATAACAATTTTTTTGTTATTTCTAAGTTTGTTCTGTATTGTTGTTTGCGTAATTTTAAAATGGGTATACAAGAAGACATTGCCATTGAATTATTTAGTATGGACAATGCTTTTCTGCTCAATATGGATGTTGTCAGAAATTGAATTTAGACAGATTATGATTAAAAATGTATCAATATTAACATATTATACTTATATGAGCCTAATGACAATTCCCATACCATTACTTATATATATTAACGAGATTCAAGGTGGACGATATAAAAAATGTCATATAGTGCCTATGGTATATGTTGTGTTGATGTTTGTTATTGGAGTGGCATTACAAGTTTTTAATGTTGTGGAGTTTGTAGAAATGCTTCCATATATTCATGTAGGTCTCATTATGGCTACTATATCTACAATCGCAACAATTACTGTTGATGTAATAAAAAGGCGAATTGCTGATTATGTATTTGTAGGAATTGGTGTATATGGGTTATTATTCTCTGCAGTGATAGAAATGATATTATATTATGTGGATTTAGGTATTTCTATTGGAACATTTGTGGCTATAGGTTTAATGTTTCTACTTGTTATGGCTATTATAAAAACAGGACAAGATTTGATGCGTTCTGAAAAGAAGAAACAACAGGCAATTGTGGCAAGGGAAGCACAAGCAAAGTTTCTTGCAAATATGTCCCACGAGATAAGAACACCAATTAATGCTGTTATTGGTATGAACGAAATGATTTTAAGGGAAAGTAAGGATGAAGATATTAGAGAATATGCTGTTAATATTAAAAGTGCAAGCAATATGTTGCTTAGTTTAGTTAGTGATATATTGGATTTTTCTAAAATTGAATCAGGACAATTTGAAATTATTGAAAGTACATACGATTTGGCATCAATGATAAAGGATACAAAATTGATATTAAATACTAGAGCAAGTGGAAAACAGCTTAGTGTTAAGATTGATATTGATTCGAATTTACCATCAAAGCTTTATGGTGATGACTTGCGTATTAAACAAATTGTAACTAACTTGATTTCAAACGCAGTAAAATATACAAAAGAGGGAAGTGTTACATTAAAGGCAAATTTTGGTTGGCTGGACGCAGATAATATACAGCTTAGTTTTTCTGTTATAGATACAGGAATTGGTATTAAGAAGGAAGATATGTCAGAGCTGTTTGACAATTTTAAACGTTTAGAATTGGATAAAAATCGTAATGTTCAAGGAACAGGATTGGGTCTTAGTATAGTTAAACAGTTGACTGATTTAATGAAAGGGCAGGTTATTGTTGAGAGTGAATATGGAAAAGGTTCTACATTTACAATATCCATACCTCAAAAAGTAATGGATAAAAAGCCGATAGGAAATATTGAAGAAGTTTTAAAAAAGGTTAATATTGAAAATAGTGTAGAAGAAAATAAGTTCGTGGCGCCGGAAGCGAAGATATTAATTGTAGATGATAATGTTATGAATTTGTCTGTAATTAAAGAATTGCTAAAGAGAACCCAAATTCAGGTTGATGCTGTGGCAAGTGGCAAAGAATGTCTCAAATTAACTTCAAATAATAAGTATGATATTATTTTGCTTGATCATATGATGCCGGAGTTAGATGGTGTTGCTGCTTTACAAATGATTCGAAAGGACTATTCTAATCTTAATCAGAATGGTGTTATTATAGCACTTACAGCTAATGCTGTTGCAGGTTGTAGAGAAATGTATTTGGAATATGGTTTTACAGATTATTTTTCTAAACCAATTCAGGCTGATAAACTTGATGAGTTGTTGATAAATTATTTACCTAAACAATTGATACACAAAGAAAGAAGGGAGATAAAAAAGGAATTTTCAGAGGTGAAAGTGACACATTCAAAAAATGTAGAAGATGAAATTTTTGAAATAGATCATGATTTAGGACTTTCATATTGTTTGGGAAAGGAAGAACTATATAAAGAAGTGTTATCTATGTTTTGTGAGCAATGCGAAGAGTATTTACCACAATTAGAGAAGAGTTTTAAAGAGAACGATTGGCAACAGTATATAGTTATTACTCATGGATTGAAAGGCAATGCTTTAAATATTGGTGCAGTTAATTTTTCGAAATTGTCTTTACAGCATGAACAGGCTGGTAAGAATAATGATATAGAATATATTCAAAAAGAATATGATAATTATGTTGAAATTCTTAATAGTCTTATAAATATAATAAAGAAAATGATATAATTAGAAAACGGAAACAGAGTTAATTTGTTTCCGTTTTGGTGTTTAGTATTTAATTTTTTATATTATCAAGGTAACTGTCATCTATTTTGCCATTAACAATAGAATCTTCGACCCACATTTTGAGGGAATCGACAGCAAGGGATATTTGCTCTAAGGTTCGTTGTATATTTATGAAATCATCAAATTCGTCCTGAGTGATTTTTCCATCTACAGTAATATCAATAAGTCGATTTTTTTGATTTTCCATAGCATTTAATGTAGATAAAACTTCTAAAACTATTTGAGATAAATCCTTAATTTGAACTTCTGGAATATACTGTTTACCAATACTACATACATTAGAACAATAATAGTTTGTAAGAGTTGGTTTTTTATAATATTTTGCCATTGTGAGAACTTCATCCGGATGAGGTGTTGTTTTTTCGTTTTCAATTTTTTCAATTCTGTCAGCTGAGATAATTTCCATTAATTCGCTGGCTTTTTCTCTTGTTAGTCCTAATTCTTCACGACATATCTGATATGCATTTTTGTTTTCTTTGGTGGAACGTTTTCCCATAACTCTATCTCCTTTATAACAATAATCTGTCAAAATATTCAAATTAGAATCATTTAATTTGCTCTTTTTACTGTTTTTTTGTCTGAAAGATATTATATAATAGTATTAACTTAGTTGTAAAGAGCAATTGCATAATGATTTTACAATTGAATATTATATCTTAATATGCTATACTAAAGCAATATTAAGATATAAAGAAAATAAACGGAAGAGGAGAGAGGAAAATGTTAGAATTTTTTTCATCAAATTTATTAGCAATTATTATTGCAGCAGTAGTTATTTTACTTTTCATTTTCTTATTAGTAGGATATGAGAAGGCACCATCAGACACAATGTTTATCATATCAGGTTTGAGAAAGAAACCAAGAATACTTATTGGTAAAGCAGGAATTAGAATTCCATTCTTCGAAAGAAAGGATATTCTTATTGCAAAGCAGATAAGTGTTGATATTAAGACAAATGGTTTTATTCCTACACTTGATTTCATCGGTGTTGATGTTGATGCTATTGCAAAAATCGCTTTGGATCTTGATAGTGAAGAGGGAATTTTACTTGCGCAGAAGAACTTCTTAAATATGAACGAGCTTCAGATTAGAGAAGCACTTACAGATTCATTACAGGGTAATATGCGTGAAATCATTGGTACAATCAACCTTAAAGAAATCTGTAACAACAGACAAAAGTTTGGTGATCAGGTTCAGGAAAAGGCTCAGAGAGACATGAATGCTCTTGGTGTTAAGATTATTTCTTGTAACATCCAGAGAGTTATTGATGAAAATGAATTAATTAATGCACTTGGTCAGGATAACATGTCTAAGATTCAGAAGGAAGCCTCTATTGCAAAGGCAGAAGCTGAAAGAGATATTGCTATAGCTCAGGCGGAAGCAAAGAAGCTTGCAAATGATGCAGAAGTTAATTCTAAGACAGAGATTGCAATTAAGCAGAATGAGTTAAGTATTAAAGAAGCTGAATTACAGAAGATTTCAGATGCTAAGAGAGCTGAGGCAGCAGCTGCTTATAAGATTCAGGAAGAAGAACAGCGTAAGATATTAGAAATTACAGCGACTAATGCTGATATTGCTAAGCAGGAACGAGAAGTAGAACTTAAGGCTAAGGAAGCAGAAGTTAAAGAACAGGAACTTGCAGCATCTATTAGAAAACAGGCAGAAGCTGAGAAGTACAGAATTGAGCAGAATGCACAGGCTGAATTATTCAAGAGACAGAAGGATGCAGAAGCTAAGAAGTATGAAGAAACTCAAAGAGCTGAGGCAGAGAAGGTTAAGGCAGAAGCATTAAAATATGCTAAAGAACAGGAAGCAGCAGGTATTGCAGCAATTGGTAAGGCAGAGGCGGAAGCTATTAGAGAAAAGGGTATTGCAGAAGCAGAAGCTCTTGAAAAGAAAGCAGATGCTATGGCTAAGTATGGTAGAGCCGCTATTCTTGAAATGGTTGTTAATAAGTTACCGGAGATGGCGGGTGCTATTGCTAAACCATTAGAATCTATTGACAAGGTTACAATTATTGATGGTGGTGGAGCCGGTTCTGGCGTAGATGCTATGGGTGGTTATGTACCATCGATTCTTACAAAGACAATTGAGTCAATAAAAGAAACAACTGGTATTGATATTAATGAAATTGTTAAAGCTGACACATATGATGCCAAGGTTAATAAGAACTTAAATGTTACAGGTATTGAAGGTAATGATGTCAACTTAGTAGTAGGAGATGCGAATAAAGAAGTTACATCAAATACATCATCAATAGAAGTTTAAAACTAAATACAATTTATTTGAAAGCGCACTGGGAGGTGCGCTTTTTCTATTTGAAAAAATAATTATGGTAAATATTTTTTTATTGCAGAATGAATACAATAGTGGTAAAATATTTAAGTTAAAAAAGCTTTTGATTTAAAGTGTTAAAAGGAGAACAAATAAATGGGAAAATATTTTGGAACAGACGGTTTTCGTGGCGAAGCAAATGTGGACTTAACATTTGATCATGCTGTTCGTATTGGTCGTTTTCTTGGTTGGTATTACGGCAAAAATAATGGAAAGAAATGTCGTGTTGTGATAGGTAAGGATACAAGACGTTCTTCATATATGTTTGAATATGCATTAGTTACAGGTTTAACAGCATCAGGTGCTGATGTATATTTAATGCATGTTACTACAACACCTAGTGTATCATATGTGACAAGAGTTGATGAATTTGATTGTGGTATTATGATTTCAGCAAGTCATAATCCATTTTATGATAATGGAATTAAGCTTATTAATGGTCAGGGCGAGAAGATGGATGAAGAAACAATTCTCAAGATTGAAGAATATCTTGATGGAGAGGTAGATGAAGTTCCACTTGCCATGAAAGAGGAGATTGGACGTACAGTAGATTATTCAGCAGGTAGAAATCGTTATATTGGCTATCTTATTTCGCTTGCTCAGCATTCATTCAAGGGCGTTAAGGTTGGTCTTGACTGTTCTAATGGTAGTGCATGGCAGATTGCAAAGAGCGTGTTTGATGCACTTGGAGCTCAAACTTCGGTTATAAATGCAAATCCGGATGGATTAAATATTAACACAAACTGTGGCTCTACACATATTGAGGTATTGCAGAAGTATGTTGTGGATAATGGTTTAGATGTTGGTTTTGCTTATGATGGTGATGCAGACAGATGTATGGCTGTATCAGGCGATGGACAGATTATTGATGGTGATTTAACTCTTTACATTTATGGAACATACATGAAGGAAAGAGGAAAATTATTAAACAATACAGTTGTTACAACAGTAATGTCCAACTTTGGATTATACAAGGCATTTGATGAAGCTGGTATTACTTATGAGAAGACAGCTGTTGGTGATAAGTATGTTTATGAAAATATGGTTACAAATGGACACCGTATTGGTGGAGAGCAGTCAGGTCATATTATTTTTAGTAAATATGCTACAACAGGTGATGGTATTTTAACATCATTAAAGCTTATGGAAGTAATGATGGCTAAGGAAAAAACATTGTCACAGCTTGCTGCACCTGTACAGATTTTTCCACAGGTACTTAAAAATATCAGAGTTAAAAGTAAAGCAGAAGCCAGAGGTGATGCCGATGTGCAGGCTGCTGTTGATGCGGTTGCAACAAAACTTGGTAATGATGGAAGAATATTGGTTCGTGAAAGTGGTACAGAGCCTGTTATCCGTGTAATGGTTGAAGCGTCGACACTTGACATATGTGAAGCATATGTTGATGAAGTTATTGAAGTAATTAAATCTAAAGGTCATACAGTATAATACTTAGGAGGAAAAGATAATGATTATTATTAAAACAAAAAATTATGAAGAGCTTAGCAAAAAAGCAGCTGATATAATTGGTGCTTTAGTAGTGTTAAAGCCTGATGCAGTATTGGGTCTTGCAACAGGTTCAACACCGGTTGGAACATACCAGCAGCTTATTAAAGGTTATGAGGAAGGAACGCTTGATTTCTCTAAGATTAAGTCTGTTAATTTAGATGAATACAAAGGACTTACAGAAGATCATGACCAATCTTACAGATATTTTATGAATACAAATTTATTTAATCATGTAAACATTGATAAAGCTAATACAAATGTACCAAAGGGCATTGTTGATGATGGCGAGGCTGAATGTGAAAGATATAATCAGCTTATTAAGGATTTAGGCGGTATTGACTTACAGCTTCTTGGTATAGGTGGCAATGCGCATATTGGTTTCAATGAACCATGTGACGAATTTGTAAAAGGTACACATCTTGTGACACTTGAAGAAGGAACAAGAGAAGCTAATGCAAGATTTTTTGCATCAATTGATGAAGTTCCAACACAGGCGTATACAATGGGTATTCAGAACATTATGTCTGCAAAGAAGGTTGTATTATTAGCAAATGGTAAAGCTAAAGCCCAGGCTGTTTATGATACATGTTTTGGTCCTGTTAAGCCACAGGTTCCTGCATCAATTTTACAGTTACATGAAGATTGTATCGTAATTGCAGATGAAGAAGCACTTAGTTTATGCATTGAAAAGGGGTTAGTTAAATAATGGAAAATGCTAAAATTTGTAATTTATATACATTGGATGAGACAATTGCAAAGTCTTATCTTGAAGGATTTGCATATCCTTGGGAGGCTTTGAAAGGAATTAGTGATTTTATCAAGGCAATTGGTCCTACATTAGATACTGAAGTTTATGAACAACGCGGAGAAAACATTTGGGTAGCAAAGAATGCAAAGGTTGCTCCTACTGCCTGTCTTAATGGTCCACTTATCATTGATGAAGAAGCAGAGATTCGTCACTGTGCATTTATCAGAGGAAGTGCCATTGTAGGTAAAGGTTCTGTGGTAGGTAACTCAACAGAGCTTAAGAATGTTATTATTTTCAATAGTGTTCAGGTGCCACATTATAATTATGTTGGCGATTCAATTCTTGGATATAAGTCTCATATGGGTGCGGGCTCAATTACATCAAATGTAAAGTCTGACAAGACTTTGGTTGTTGTGAAGGATTCATATGATACAAAGGAAGAGATTGCAACAGGTCTTAAAAAGTTCGGTGCAATGCTTGGTGATTATGTTGAGGTTGGATGTAATTCAGTACTTAACCCGGGTACAGTCATTGGAAAGAATAGTAATATTTATCCACTTTCGTGTGTACGCGGAGTAATACCAAGTGAAAGTATATTTAAAAATAAAGATAATGTTGTTAAGAAGAATTAATAATATGAAGTCAGATGCTATTTTATAGAGCATCTGACTTTCTTTATTTTTGTGAATGTGATGTATTAATTATAGGCGTAGGTGTGGTTGCTGTAATAATTATTTTAAAGAAAAATCGAATTATTGGAAAAAAAGACTAACATACATCGTAATATATATGGTATAATTAACTCAATAGATTGTTGGTGAACAATTTAATATTGTAGTAGGAGGTACTGTTTATGAACGTGTATACAACAGACAAGATTAGAAATGTGGTGCTCTTAGGACATGGTGGTGCAGGAAAGACCAGTTTGGTTGAATCAATGGCTTACCTTGCAGGGATTACTACTAGAATGGGTAAGGTTGATGATGGAAATACCATCAGCGACTTTGGAAAGGAAGAGCAGAAACGTAAAATTTCTATCTATACATCAGTTGTCCCAATAGAATGGGAGGGGGTAAAAATCAATGTTCTTGATACACCTGGATATTTGGATTTTACAGGTGAAGTAGAACAGGCAATCAGTGCAGCAGATGCAGCTATTATAGTGGTTTCAGGCAAGGCAGGAGTGGAAGCCGGAACAGAGAGGGCTTGGGAATTATGTGAGAAATACAAGCTTCCAAGAATGGTTTATGTTACCGGTATGGATGCTGATAATGCATCATTCAAAAATGTTGTTGAAAAGATGACAGAAATGTATGGCAAAAGAATTGCTCCATTCCATTTCCCTATTAGAGAAAATGAAAAGTTTGTAGGTTATGTTAATGTAGTAAGTGAAAATGCCGTTCGTTGGAAAGGTAATGATGTAGAAGAATGTGAAATCCCTGATTATAGTCAGGAAAACCTTTCATTGTACAAGGATATTCTTATGGAAGCAGTAGCAGAGACAAGTGAAGAGTTTATGGAGAGATATTTTGGCGGAGAGACATTCTCAGAAAATGAGATTCGTGCAGCTCTTAGAACCAATGTTATTGGAACTAATCTTGTTCCTATCACAATGGGTTCCAATACATTGTGTCAGGGTACATATGCATTGATT
>CAZESO010000062.1:0-1184 GCA_964515325.1 uncultured Roseburia sp.
ATGGTTTGAACTTAGACCAAAAAAGCATTCATACATACATATGCGATGCCGATTATGTCATTTCAAATGACAAAGGAGATTGAGTTAGCAAAACTTCGTGAGTTTAATTCCCAATTTGTTTGTCCGCAAATGTATTATTATCTGGAGAATTATCCGGAATTGTTCGAGTTTATCAAGAAGAATGCAACTGATATTGGAGAGACACGAATTAATTCGTTTGAACATATAGGAAAAGAAGAAATATGTAGAAAACAATACTAGGAGGTTTGTTATGGGTGATTTTGGTGATGCAGAAAGAAGAATATTGGCACTTATGGCTGAGGGAACTGAGTTTATTTTTCATGAAAAGAAATATGTAGTTTTACTTTCTGGAAAACCAACATGCCATAAAGGAGAACCTAAAACAGATATATACATTTTGGCGAAATCAATATCTGATGAGGTGGAAATCAAAATATCATACAAAAAAGAGAATGCAGATTTTATTGAAAATAAGATGAGTGCCGAAAGAGCAGAACAACTTTTTGGTGATGATTGGGCAAATATTATTGAACAATCGACAACTTCTATAAGTGATAGATTTGAAGAAAGAATGCTCATATATAAGAATAAGTTTAAGAGAACCGAAAAAGGTGCAATTACCTTAGGATGGAAATTTGAATTGCTAAATAAAAATAGTGGAGATTTATCAGGAAAAATGTTACTTACAGAAGAACAAGTAATAGATGTGTATGCAGGTAGTAATCTGTCAGATGATAAACGGAATGCGATGGTTGCGGGGCAAGTCATCGAAAATAGTGGAATTGCAAATTATATTTTGATGGATGAAAATGTGCATTCAGCACAGGATGTAATTGATAAAATGGTTCCAATTAAAGAATATGTTAATATGCATCCGGATATTTATTTTGCGTGTAAAGCATTGAATTATCGGACATTTGCTGAAAAATGGGATGGAGATAGACCTCTTTCAGTTCAAGTGTATTGGAATGCTGAAGAAAATAGATTGGTTCCAGAATTAGTGTATGATAAACCTTTAAAAGTTAAAGGGAATGAAGTGGCTAACAGATTGTTGCAGTATATGAAAGTTCTCAATATTAAAACAACGGATGATATTGATGATGATAATGCTGGAACAGATAGAATAATTTAGAGGTGATAACATGGCTGTTATTTTAGAGGAA
>CAZESO010000062.1:1284-5264 GCA_964515325.1 uncultured Roseburia sp.
ATGGAAGCTGCATTTGCAGATAAAGCAGTTTTTAATGAGAATATCAATAACAATGTCTTTAATACCATATATGTGAATGATATTTTCGATGAGGCGAGAGAAACATATGCTCAGAATGCAGGAAAATACATTTATATGGATAAGAGTGATATAAGAAAAATAAAAGAGTTTCCTAAAGCTGATATTGTATTAGGCGGTTTCCCTTGCCCGGGATTTTCAGAGGCAGGTCCTAGATTGGTGGATGATAAGAGAAACTTTTTATATTTACATTTTATCCGTTGCTTAATGCAGAGTAAGCCGAAAATTTTTGTTGCTGAAAATGTAAAAGGGATGATGACTCTTGGAAAAGGCGAAGTTTTCAAGCAAATTGTTCAAGATTTTGCAGCGGCAGGATATACAATTTATCATAAACTTTTAAATTCGGCAGAATACGGTGTGCCACAAATAAGAGAGCGAGTAATTCTGGTTGGAGTCAGAAATGATATAGATTTTGAATATAATCATCCGGAAGCGACACATGGATATGGTGTAGAAGGGTTGAAAGAGGTAGTCACTCTTCGTGATGCGATTGGCGATTTGGAAGATAATCCAGGTGATTACTTCACAGGTTCATATTCAACAATTTTTATGTCGCGTAATCGTAAAAAACTTTGGTCGCAACCTAGTTTTACTATTCAGGCATCAGGAAGACAAGCACCAATCCATCCGGCAGGAGCACCTATGGAACATGTTGGCAAGGATAGATATGTTTTCAGTGATGGAGAAGAGAATAATAGAAGATTATCGGTTAAAGAGATTGCAAGAATACAAACGTTCCCGGACTGGTATGAGTTTAGTAGAGGGACCAGCAGTCGAAATGATAATGCGAAGCTGGATTTGGTTTATAAGCAAATCGGAAATGCTGTTCCTGTTAGATTAGCATTGGCAGTTGCAGAACCAATTGCAGAGTTTGCAAAGGCGCAGTTGGAGACGTCAGAAAAATCATATGTTGTTATTCGGAATGCAGGAGAAAAGAAGAGAATGATGGCGTAGAGTCTTATGAAAGAAGGTGTAGAGGTATGAGTAAGGAAACAGAAATTATTTTTGATAATGATGCTTCGGCATCTTCTTTCGGTTGGAATTTTCAAGTGAATGCAGGTATTTTTTTATTTTTACATTACCTAAAAGAAGCTAAATCCATAAAAATTGAATCAAAATATGAAGATGTTGAAATATGTTTGAAAAATAAAAGTAAAATTTACGCACAGGCAAAATCAGCGCAAAATGAATGTAATACTGGTAGTGCAAAAAATAAAATGAAGGATGCCATATTATCGTTGGGCAAGGTTCCAGTGGAAGAAAATGATGTATTAATCTATATATCAAATATAAGAGAGCCTATAGGTGGTGCAGGTAAATTTTTTGAAAATAAGATTGTAAAATATGAAGAATGTTTGGAAAGTACAAAAACGGAAATTGATAATTGTTTGCTCGAAGTGATAGAAACAATTGAACAAAAATTGCAAGAGGATAATCTGTCGAAAAGAAGAGAGGGTCAATATAGAGCAGTTAAGAAAAAATTAGAAGGTATGGATATAAAACAATTAGAAATATGTTCAATATATCCATATTATGGGGAAGAGGAAAATAGGTATTCTGAAATTCGTAATAAAATCATTGATGTATTAGCGAATGATATAAAGTTAGATTTCTTTGATGTAAGATATATAACACAAAAATTATTAGACCATTGGCAATTAGTGTTCGAACATAATTCAACTATTAAAGATGGAAGCATAAAAAAGAAGATAACAAAAGAAGATTTCATATGGCCGATTGCAGTTTTTTTGTCGGATATAGATGACGTAGAAATAGATGATTGTATGTCGATAATACCAGATAATTCTTTAAAAAGTGAAGCACAGAGTTATTTAAATAATTCATCTAATATATATCATGAAAGATTTGAATTTGTAAATAAAGTTCTAAGAGCGTATGAAAATTATAAAAGAACTTGGTCTGTAAAAGATGGGAAAACTTCTGTTGAGAAATCGTTTATAAAAGAGGAGTATAAACAATTTTGGGAAGAATATATGGATATAGAAGATGAAGAATTACGAGAGTACATCTTGAAAACTAATATGTATAAAATTATTATGAATAATCGAAAAGTATCAAAAATTAGTAAGGAGGTGAATATATGATAATCAAGTCCTTAACTATCCGAGAGGATATGAATATGAGTAAAGATAACTTTTCAGAAGGTAGAACACTAGTTTATTCAGATACTAATTCTAAAGGCAAATCGACATATATTAGATTTTTCTTTTATGCATTAGGATATCAAATACCTCAAATGAAAAATGTGCGTTATGATAATATAAGTACAGAAATAGTTTTAGAGGAAAAAGGAAAAGAATACAAAATAAAACGTGATAATGGAATTTTTTCTGTTACTAATGTAAGCAATGAAGAAACTTTCTATTATACACTTCCAAGTGAGCATGAAGCTTTCTTATCATATATATTTGAATATGATAATATTAAGGTTTTGAAAAATATATTGGGAATAATATATGTTGATCAGGATAAGGGGTGGTCATTACTTAACAGAGGAAAAGTTATTGGTAAAATTAGCTTTTCTATAGAGGAACTATTAGCAGGTATAAATAAAGTTGATTGTGATGATTTGTTAGAAGAACAAAATCGTTTAAAAATTGATAAGAAAAAATATTCAGCATTATTGAGTATACAAGATTTAAGCGATGAAGTATATGAAAAAAATGGAGAAATATTTATTTCGGATATAGAAAAAGAATTACAAAGTAAAATTTCACTTTGTAATCTCAAGATTGCCTCGTTAAAAAAATCTTTGGTTGAAATTGAAGAAGTTTTAAAGTCGGATCAAAAGTTTTATGAATACATTGATAAGATGAGTTTGGTGGTCGAACAGGACGGAATCTCAATACCGGTGAATCGAAAAACAATAAAAAATGCAGTATCAAATATGGAAATATTAAAAGCAAGAAGAGGAATATTGCTTGCTGAAATTGAGAAAAATCATAGAGAAAAACATGATTTGAAAAATAAATTGGATGATTATTTGCATAATAATACGGTTATTTCGATGCTAATGGGTCCTTCTTCGGATATTATTGTTAACAAGCAGTTGGCAAATGTTCATGTTGAACAGGAGACGGTGCAGAATTTGTTAGACGAGGTTACTGATAGGTTATCGGAAGTAAATAAAGCTTTGAAAAGTAGGATTAAAACTAATAATCCGTATATTGATAAGATTTATAAGTATGTATTAAGGTATGCTACAATTTTAGGTGTTGACGATAAATTAACTGGAAAATCGGATTACATTTTTACGGATGATTTAAAGTCTATGTCAGGAGCTATTTTGCAAAAAATGGTGTTTGCATTTAAAGTTGCTTTTCTAAAGGTAATAGAGGAAGAAATGAACACAAAGTTACCTATGGTATTAGATTCACCAAGAGGTAAAGAGTTAGACGATGAAAATGCAAGACTTATTGATGAATTGATAGAAAGTGAGTTGTGTGACAATCAGGTAATTATAGCTAGTATATATGAATTTTCACACGATAAGTGTATTAAGATAGTAAATAAAGCTGTTGAAAATCGAAATGCACAGTGACAACAAAATGACAATACAATCCCCCGAAAATCTACGCAATAGGTACAATCAGGACAAAACTTCCGGATTTTTATCACTAAAATCAACACATTACACCACAGAACAACTTTGCAAAGAAGAATTTGAATAAGCTATAAGCCGTGCAAGACGAAAAATAAGGAAACCCCAAGAAAACATTTATGCTTTCTTGGGGTTGATTATATTTTGAGGAATATAGGGCGCTAGCCCTTCATGAGGATGAAGCGAAGCGAAATCCGAATGAGTGCACGGCGGAGTGGATTATTTGAAGGCATGACACGAGGCTTATTGGGGAGCGAAGCGAGACAATAAGATGAGTGGA
>CAZESO010000062.1:5364-10316 GCA_964515325.1 uncultured Roseburia sp.
GAAGGCATGACACGAGGCTTATTGGGGAGCGAAGCGAGACAATAAGATGAGTGGATCGCCCATTAGAGGTTTCAGATGCAAAATAACTTCTGCTATGATATAATCAGTTTGGACTAAGAGAAAATTTTGATTTTTTAACACTACTGTAGGAGACAAACTATGAATAGTAAATTTCGAAAATGTAATGATTTTAAGGGTTTCCGCAAGCCTACTAATCGCGAAAAAACATATATATCAAAGGCAGTTATTAAAAAATATGAATCACCGCTTTTGTTTGTAATAATATTTCTATTGTTATCACTTATTGTTGGAATATTAGGGTTGGAATGGCTGGCGAAATTGTCAGATATGGGAAGCGTTTTTGGAGAAAATACGAAAAGGATTATTATGATATTAAGCTTAGTTATTCTCATTATAGTGAAACATCACCCCATTCACCAGAAGGTAAAAAAGTATTTTATTATCACGCAATAAAGGATTTTATCTCTAATTATGGGGAAAAGGATGAATTTGGCTTAGGACAAAAATTATATATTCCCGATTACGCACATGTAAACGGTGACTGGGGAGACGGAGTAGATTTTCCTGTTTTACTTATAAAAGTTAATGGCAGTGTACAGCATGCAGTTCCTAATTGGGAAAAAGTGTGGCAACATTCAAAATATCACCAATGTCGCCCTAAAAAAGAATATGAAATGATAAATTAATCATTATAAAAACATTCAGGAGGAAAATATAATGGACAACAATAATGAAGAAGTAGTTTTAGACGGATGGAATGCGATTTCGGAAGCATTTGAAAAGGTATATCCTGGTCAGGAGGAGCCCAAGCATTATGGGGTTTTGATTCCTTGGAGCTTGGGTGGAAATGATCCGCTTGATGGAATAAGCATTTATGATGGTGGGGATTATTGGCATTTTGTAACATATGGCTTGTCAGAGCTTTATGAAAAAGAATGTGAAAATATGGAATATAGTGGATATGGAATGGAGTTCACATTAAAGCTTAAGAAAGGCTGTTATGAGGACGAAGAGGCAGAACTTAGAGGATTGTGTGGAATTTTGCAGTCCATTGCACGAATAACATTTAATTCTGGTGAATTATTTGATGTGTTTGAGTATTTGTATACAGGACAGACAACAGGAATGGATACCCAGTCTAAGTCTCTTATTACAGGTTTTATCACTATTCCGGATACAAAGGTTGAATCTATACAGACACCTAATGGAAAAGTAGACTTTGTACAGTTTATTGGTGTTACTGATGCAGAATTAGTGAAAATAAAAGATAAAGAAATGACAGTTGAAGAGTTGTATGAAAAGTTAGGTACTGATGTGACAGATTATAGCAGGGAAACAGTGGTTTAAATTTAAAATGTTCTTGACATATTCCTTTCATAGTGCTAGTATACTAACTGTGCTATTTGAAATAGTACAGTTAGTATACGAAGTGAGGGAGAAAATATGTTAGAAACAAGAAATCTGTATAAGGTGTATAAGCCTAAAAAAGGCGTGCCTGTTACGGCATTAAACAAGGTATCATTGAAGTTTGGCGAAAAGGGAATGGTATTCCTGCTTGGTAAATCAGGTAGTGGTAAGTCTACTTTGCTGAATCTTTTGGGAGGATTAGATAAGTATGATGATGGCGAAATCATTATAAAGGGAGTATCATCTAAGGATTTTAAGCAGGAGCATTTTGATTCATATAGAAATACATATGTTGGATTTATCTTTCAGGAATACAATATTTTAGAGGAATTTTCAGTTGGTGCAAATATCGCACTTGCACTTGAGCTTCAGGGAAAGAAGGCAACTGATGAAGAAATCAATAATATTTTAAAGGAAGTTGATTTGGAAGGATATGGAAATCGTAAGCCAAATGAGCTTTCAGGTGGACAGAAGCAGAGAGTAGCAATTGCCAGAGCATTAGTAAAGAATCCGAAGATTATTATGGCTGATGAGCCAACAGGAGCGTTGGATTCAAATACAGGTCGTCAGGTATTTGATACATTAAAGAAGTTGTCAAAAGAAAAATTAGTAATTATCGTATCACATGACAGAGAATTTTCTGAATTATATGCGGATAGAATTATTGAGCTTTCTGACGGAAATGTTATCAGTGATGTGGAGCTTGATAACAGTGCTGATGAAATTGTAGAAAATTTACATTATGAAGGTGATGTAATTGAGGTTGCAAAGGGTTATCATCTTACAGAAGAAGATAGGGTTGCAATTAATGAATATATTGAAAAATTAGAGCAGGAGGGTCAGAATCTTAAAATAGGTTTGGCTCAGAGAAAGAGTATTAAATTCAAAGAAACTAATCAGGATGCCATTAACATGGAGGATGGTTCAGCATTTTCATTGATTAAGTCAAAGTTACCTATGAAGAATGCTGTTAAGATTGGTGCCAGCGGATTGAAACACAAGAAGTTTAGATTGGTTATAACAATTCTTTTATCATGTATCGCTTTCGGCCTATTTGGTTTGGCAGATACATTTGCTTCATATGACCACATTAAAACATCAGCGAATTCATTTATAGATACTGGTGTGAAGCATTTGTCTCTTAAGAAGGCAATAAAAGTAGGCGAAGGAATTGACAGTTATTGGAATGATTATGATACAACTATTACAAAAGAAGAAATGAAGGATTTGGAAAAACAGCTTGGTGTTGATTTAAATGGAGTTGTAATACCAATGAATGAAGCTTTGATTTTTACTAACTATGATGAGAGTACAGAATTTTCAGAGACAGATATGAATATATATGCCCGTTATTTTGGGGGATATGCAGAAATATCTGAGGAGAGTTTGAAGTCTCTTGGATATGAGATTTTAGCGGGAGAAATGCCAGATGGTAGTAAGAATGAAATAGCTATTAGCGAGTATGTGTTCCAGACATTTGTAAAAGCAAAATATGCAGATTTGTCTGGTATGACTGAAGATAATCCAGACTTTAAACCAACATATGAAGAAATAAAGACATATGAAGATATGATTGGAAAGAAGTTAACTGTTGGTGAAAATAATAAAGAGTATGTGGTAACAGCTATTATCGACACACATTTTGATATGGATAGATATAGTAGCCTGATGGAAAAACAGGATTATTTAAGTTCTGCTGAAGAACTGGCTCAATATGCATTATATAGCGAATTTATTGCAGAAAGAGGAGCTGGATTTAATAATGTTATTATGTTAGGGGAAGGACATATTGATAAGATAATTGAAGAACAGCCAAAGATGGTATCAGTGGAATCGGTTTGGATGTACTTATATGGCGAGGGAGATTATAGCATAGATCCATATTTTTTTGCAAAATTATCAGACATTGACAAGTCAGAGATTACATGGCTTGATGGAGAAAGAACAACTCTTGGAGAAAAAGAAGTTATTATTGATGCGGATTCAATATTCTTCTATGAAAGTGGTGAAGTGCCATCTATAGAAGAAATGGAGTTGGAAAAGCAGAGTCTTTCATTAGAAATGTGGGTAGAAGATGAGTATGTAACTGAATCTGGATATAAGGTTGTTGGTATTATTGATATTAATTATGAGAGCAGAAAATATGATGGTGTTATTATTTTAAATGATGACATGTATAATGAAATTGTGGGAGCAGATTATGTACAGGGTGAATATGATTATGTTGTAGGACAGATGCCGGAAGAAAAGGCTGAAATAGAAGAAATACTTGCATATTGTTATGATGAAGATGCAACAATTCAATATCACGCGCAGAATGCAGTAAGCTATGAGCTTGATACGGTTAATGAAATATTGCAGGTATTAGCAAAAGTATTTATGTATATAGGTATTGGATTTGCATTATTCGCATCGTTGATGCTTGCAAACTTCATTGGGACAAGTATTTCATATAAGAAGCAGGAAATCGGAATTCTTCGTGCCATCGGTTCAAGAAGTAATGATGTATTCCGTATCTTCTTCTCTGAAAGCTTTATTATTGCAATGATTAATTTTGTAATTTCAGCAGTTGGCGTAGGCATATTAACAACAGTAATTAATAACCTTATTCGCAGTGAGATGGGAATATTGGTTACAGTACTTAGCTTTGGACCAAGACAGGTATTATTATTGTTTGTAATAAGTGTGGCAGTTGCATTTGTAGCAAGCTTCTTGCCGGTTAAGAAAATTGCGTCAAAGAGACCAATTGATGCCATAAGAAATAGATAAATTTGCTTGACAAGATTATAGAAAAGTAAGACAATGGATGTATATATTTGTAGTCGTGCATATATAAAATTTAATAGGTAAAAGGAGAAAAATGTAAAAAATCACACTGATGTGCTGATTTTTACATAGCAATTTGCGTGAAGCGTCACAAATTGCTGTGATGCGACAATAGAAATCGTCTGCACGAATTTCTATTGCGCAATTCTCCGCTACGCTTCGAGAAAGGAGAAAGTATGGCAAACAGATTTATTTTGAACGAAACTTCTTATCATGGAGCAGGAGCTATTGCTTCTATTGCAGATGAGGCAAAGGGCAGAGGATTTAAGAAAGCATTGGTGTGCTCAGACCCTGACTTGATTAAGTTTGGTGTAACTAAGAAAGTGTTGGATGTTTTGGATGGAGCAGGGCTGGCTTACGAAATGTTTTCAGACATCAAGCCAAATCCAACTATTGAAAATGTTCAGGCAGGTGTAGCTGCATTTAAGGCGGCAGGAGCAGACTATATTGTAGCTATTGGCGGAGGTTCTTCAATGGACACAGCTAAGGCAGTTGGTATTATTATTAATAATCCTGAATTTGCTGATGTAAGAAGTCTTGAAGGTGTTGCAGACACTAAGAACAAATGTGTTCCTATTATTGCAGTTCCAACAACAGCTGGTACTGCAGCAGAAGTAACCATCAACTATGTTATCACAGATGCAGAGAAGAATCGTAAGATGGTATGTGTAGACCCACATGATATTCCTGTTGTTGCT
>CAZESO010000063.1:0-10296 GCA_964515325.1 uncultured Roseburia sp.
GTATCAAATATTTCAATCTGCGATACAGATTTGTTCATATTAACATCCTTTTTCATATATGAACCATATGTAATCATAATACCCATAGCAAGACTCATTGAATAGAACATCTGACCCATGGCACCACAAACAGTTTTATATGAAAACTTTGAAAAATCAGGCTTTAAGTAATATACAATACCATCAAATGAACCAGGCAAAAACATTACATAAACAGATATTCCTATCATAAGAAACAATAGTATTGGCATAAGTGTTTTGCTAACTTTCTCTATACCCTTTTCAACACCAGCTAATACAACAATCATTGTAAATAATAAAAATATTAAAAAGAATATCAATGGACTTATTGTTGAGCCTGAAAATTCTGTAAAATAATCTACTCCACCATTAGCTCCGGCAGCCACATGATCTCCTGTTAAATATACTGTAATATACTTCATTACCCAGCCACCAATTACACAGTAATATGGCAAAATAATTACAGGCACTGCCGCTGCAAGATATCCCAAAAACTTAAATTTCTTTGATAATGCTTCATATGCAAGTATTGGACTCTTTCCTGTTTTCCTGCCAATAGCAATCTCTGTAATCATTAATGTAAAACCAAATGTAAGTGCAAGTATAATATACACTAAAATGAATATACCTCCACCATACTGTGCTGCTAAATACGGAAATCTCCATAAATTTCCTAATCCAATCGCACTAGACGCTGCAGCGAGAACAAATCCTAATCCTCCAGTGAAACTACCTCTTTTTGTTTCCATAATATATTACTAACCTTTCTTTCTATTCAACTACTTTTATATCAGGCTGACTAGGCAATTCATATCCTGTTCCTAAAAAGAAACTAAGACATGCGCCTTGATTATATGCAACATTCTGTGAAGCAATCTGACAACGATATTGTGTATCATGCATTAATGTAAACATCTTGTATGATGTTTTCTCTGTGGTTGTATAGATTCTTAATGCTGTCCCATCAGTTGTCGGCCATATTACTTCCTCTCTCCAATCTCCAAAAATATCAGCACATAATGAACAATTTGACTTTGTACCATTAATGGATGTTACTCCATTTCCGCTAAAAATATTACCTTGCTCATATTTACTGATATTTGTTTTGTCCATAGCTTCCTGTTCAAGGTCTGCATCCCAATAAATGGCATAATTCATACCCTGACCTGAGATACTTCCCCATGTAGAAATTGTATTTTTATTTGCATCATATACAAAGCTGTCCGCTGCACTGGCAAATTCCGCACCATTATTATCAGGTATAAAATTACCACATATCGCTCTTCCAGTGTCAGAATCTGCATTTATACGCATTAATATATCACCATCATATGCATCATAAAGAATTGCTCCACATGAACCTTCAAGACATCCCCATACTTCCAGGCCATCTCTTTCAGGAAGAAAATCTCCTACATGAAGGGCATCACCATGACCAAAGTTTGTCGTAAACAAACCTGTTCCATCATCATCAATTACACATTGCCCATATACAATTTCATCTTTGCCATCATAATCTGTATCTGCTACAGCAAGATTGTGATATCCCTGCCCTGCAAATTTAGCATTTCCTGGGTCATCGCTGTCAAATGTCCATCTTTTAACCAGTTTTTTATCTACTACGTCATATGCCACCAGTACTGATCTTGTATAATAACCTCGGCACATAATAACACTTGGGGTTTCGCCATCAAGATATGCTGTTGCTGCTAAAAACCTGTCAACTCTGTTACCATAATCATCTCCCCAGGAAGCCACATCTCCTCTTCCCGGTTCATAATCTACAGTATCTAATGCCACACCTGTAAGACCATCAAATAATGTAAGATATTCTGGTCCTTCAAGAATTCTGCCAACCGAACTTCTATAATCAGCATTGGCATCTCCTATAACATTTCCTGCACCATCAACAGTTCCATCTGCTGTCTTACAGACCATCTCTGCCATACCATCACCATCATAATCATACACCATAAACTGTGTATAATGAGCACCGGCTCTAATGTTAACACCAAGGTCAATTCTCCAAAGTCTTGTTCCATCCATCTCATATGCATCTATATATACATTTCCTGTATATCCGTCATGGGCGTTATCATGTGCATTTGAGGGATCCCATTTAAGAATAATCTCATACTGCCCATCACCATCAACATCACCTACACTTGCATCATTTGCACTATATGAGCAAGTTGTTCCATCAGGCATTGTCAAATCTGCCGGTTTTTCAATTGGAACATCAAAATAATTCGATGACTGAACCTTAACAACTTCTGTTGTTTCTGTCACCTCATCATTAAGAACTGCCGTAATATAATATTCTGATTCAGCAGTTCCGTCTGCATCAACATAATTTGTACTATCAGTTATTGGTAAATCCGTTATACAAGTTCCATCTCTGAAAATATGAAATGCTACATTTTCATCATCATTTCCCAAATATCTCCAGCTTATAAACACACCTTCATCTGTTTTAATCGCAATAAGTCCTCTATCCAAGGCCTCCGCCTGTCTTGTGTTCTCTACTTTCTCAATCTTTTCATCACTGACTGTAACATCAATGCCACCACCATTTACTTTTGAGCTGTTAGGATATTCCTTTGGCGGTGGAAGTTGCATTGTCTGTTCTGATGTAGGTTCTGTTGTTTCTTCATCCTTACTATTTTTAACTGCAAAAACAATAGCTACAACAATAATAATTGCCAAAACTACTCCCACAATTATTAATGCAATTTTCTTTCCTTGTGATTCATATTTTTTATCGGTTAAAGCATTTTCATCACCGTTAAACATTCTTGTGTACTTCTCAATTATATTATCATACTTTTTAATCTGTCTTTTACTAAGCACACCATCACTTTTTGCATCCTCAACATATCTTGCCAGTGTAGCAAGGTTTTCCTTTGCCAAATCCTTATAGTTATTTCCTACATTGAGCTGAAATTCAAAATACTCCTTCTCTATTAAAAATACCGTATCCTTTTTGTTCATATAAAATCCCTCCAAATACTCTATCCCAAATATTCGTTATTTTCAACATATGATACAGTTACATCGTTAAATACGGCAGCCTCTTTGTTGTTATCTCTTTTTCCACCTATAAGTACAAAAAATGCTATCACGACAATAATACATATAAGTGCTACAATGGAATATACTACTGTTCCAGCTGTTAATTCTGGAAATAATCTTGGCTTAACTGCTTTTAATAAAGCCTCTTCCTCGCCATTAAACCATTGATTATACTTATCAATAGAAACTTTATATTTTTTGTACCTTCTTTTTCCTATTATCTTTTCCTTATATGCATCTTCCACATAAGAAACAAAAACATCAAAATGCTCTCTTGCAACATCTTTGTAGTTATTCTGTACATTAAGTAAGAATTCAAAATATTCCTTCTCTATAAGAAACAACATATCCCTTTTGTTCATCGTAATCTCCTCCCAATTACTTTAAATTAAATACAAATTTCTTTGTTGTATTATAGTCTTCTGCCACTACCTTAACCACAAGCTTCTTACCTACTTCTGAAAGAATAATTTCTCTTTCACCGGCATCATCAATAAGAATATCATTTACATACACAAGACCATTCTCATTGTTAAGATTAATATCCATAACAGTTTTTTCCCCATTAACTGTTAAATTGTACTCATTCACAGCATTATCAAACTCTTTATCAAGAGTTGCACCTTCAAATGTAAGTGAATTAACAGTTGTATCATTATCATAATCATGAACGATACATAACTTGTCAAATATACCACCAACCCATGAATCGCCACGAACTGCAAACTTAATGTTTATTGTATCCTTACCGTCAATCATCTCTTTTGGTAATTCATAATACTCATCATAGAACTTTCCATTGTTCTTATCTTCGATAGTCTCTTCCTTAAGAAGTACATCATCAACATAAATGTTAAATGTTCTTCCTGCATTTGGTCCAAAATACTTAGCAAGTAAATAATTCTTCTTTGTATTGTCAACCTTCATATCATAGCTAAACCAACCCGACTCGCTCCATGCATGTCTAAGATTTAAACCATCAAATGTACCTGCTCCTGTATTCTCACCCTTAATATTATGTAAAAGCTCATATTGGTCATTGCCTAAAGGAATACTGTCAATAGAAACTCTCTCTCTTCTCTTCTTAGCCTTTTCATCAGCGATATGCTTCTGTAATGCAGCCGAATCCTTTTCAACCATATTCCAATAAATACCATATCTTTCTTCATGCTGCTTATAATGTGTTGAGAACACAAGATTATCTGAATCAGTTCCCTTTAAATGGAATGTAACCCCATCAGCATCCTTAACTACATTTTCACTAACATTTGCAATCCAGCCATCTACATCTCCACCATCAACTGTAATGAAATCCTTCACTGAAATGTTCTTTGTGGCAATGGTAACATCAACACCCGTCTTGCTCTCTTCCATGTCTTCCTTGCCAAGAGCTGCGCTAAGCACAACAGGACCATATTTAAGCCCAATACAATGCTTATTATCATGTAGCGGATATGCAACAACCTTCATAGGAATATCCATCTTAATTTCGTCACCGGCATTAACTTCTAATGAAATATATCCATCAGCAACACTAGCTACTTCTGCGCCATTTACACTTACCTTCATCTCTCCTGCGCACCAATTAGGAACTCTGATTGCAAGCTTAATGTTTGAAGTGTTTTCTTTTATCTTTATAACAGATGCTGCTGTCTGTGGAATATCCGATATCTGCTCCATTACAAAGCCTTTATCTGTCCAATTTAACTCTGATGAAATAAACTGATTTACAAATACTGTATCCTCATTATGAAAATATATGCTGTCATTACATTTTGTAAAGTTCTCCATACCTGTTCCTGTACAACACCAGAAGCTGTCAAACGGTGTACTGTAAACCTTAAAGAATCCTGTTGCCATAGGCTGGAAGTACATTGTCATACCAGTCTTAGGGTTTTGAGAAGACATAATAGCATTTAAAAATGTATTCTCATAAAAATCAGCGTATTTCTTATCGCCTGTAAGCTTAAACAATTCTCTTGCAAGCTTTAACATATTATATGTATTACATGTTTCACAATTGCAATTTGTTCGTTCTGCATCAAGTATTCTTGATTCTCCAAAATGCTCCCATTCACTGTTACCACCTGTAATGTATGAATGATTTTCCACTACTATATCAAAAAATCTGCTAGCTGCATCAAAGTAGAACTTATCGTCTTCCCTACATCCCAATGCTACATATCTGTATAATGCACCTAAAAACTTTGGAATAGTTGTATTGGCATGCTTACCATTTAAAATGTCATTACCCTTTTCAATCTCTGTAAATAATGGCAATTCATCAAACTGGTGAGCTGCAAATGCATGCTTATCACTCTTTGTAACCTTGTATAAATCATACATAGCTTCATTCATTCCACCATACTCAACCGCAAGTACTGTAGCCTGTGTAGCTTCATCCCATCTTGAAGTTCTGTCATATACCCAGTCACCAAGCTTAGTAACAACCTCAAGCGCTTTTGGAATATCCGCTAAAACATGAGCTGCTGTAAGACCTGCAATAATCTTATCCATTGTGTACCAAGGTACCCAACAAGGCTTCTTATTCTCTACATTATCAAATAATGTTTCAGGAAATGCTGATAAATATCCACTCTTTAACTGTGCCTTAGCCAATTCTTCTACAATATATGTAAGCTTTTCCTTTAATTTCACATCACCTGTCTGCGCAATAGCCTGTGCTACCGCTGTCATATAATGTCCAAGAGAATGCCCTCTAATTTCAGTCACTTCCCAACCATTATACTTATCTTTTTTAGGTCTCATATCATTAACTTCTAAAAAACCTGCCACAAGTCTATCTGCATCAAATGATTTAAGATATTCAAGTTCCTTCTGCAATGCATTATCAATATATGTATCAACAACTTTTACTTCACTCATCTTAAAATCAACAATATTTTTTATATTCATATAACGATTCCTTTCTAAACACATACTGTCTAACATTTTACCATTTTTTTCACTTTTGGTAAATATAATATAAGAACATTATAAAAAATAATTTTCAAATTCATCCTTGACAGCCACATCGTTTTAGTGTACTATATACCTAGTTCACCAAAACACTTTTTTATGAAAGGAGGATTAGTTTGGAATTTAAATCTAATATACCTATCTACTTACAGGTTGTAGATGATATAAAAAAGCAAATTGTAAATGGTACCATAAAACCCGGTGATAAGCTACTGTCAACTCGCGAACTGGCAAGTCGCTACACCATCAATCCAAACACTTCAATGAGAGTATACAGCGAACTAGAAGCTGAAGGAATAACCTTTACCAGACGTGGTCTTGGAACATTCGTATCGGAAGATGCCAGCTTAGTAAGTTCACTTAAAAGTGAGCTTAACAAAAGCCTTGTTAATCAATTTATTGAAGAATTCAAAGCCATAGGCTATTCAAAAGAAGAACTGATTGACATTATAAATAAGAATTATTAGAAGAAAGGGATTAAAAATGCTTAAATGTGAAAATGTTGTAAAAAGGTATATGTTCACTACTGCTGTAGATGACATATCAATAAATTTAGAAACAGGTAATATTTATGCCTTACTTGGACCAAATGGTAGTGGCAAAACCACTCTTATGAAAATGATTGCCGGACTTGTTAAACCAAATTCAGGTTCTATTAAATTTGAAGGTCAGGACATCGGTGTTTATTCAAAGGCTCATATTGCCTATATGCCTACTGAAGCTTACTTCTATCCATACATGACATGTAAGGATATCGGTAGCTACTACGCAGATTTTTTTGAGGATTTTTCTATGGAAAAATACAATTATCTATTAAATGAAATGGAATTAAATCAAAATCAAAAAGCATCAAAGACATCATCAGGTATGATGGCTAAATTAAAGATTGCCGTTAATCTTGCAAGAGATGCCAAACTTACTATGCTTGACGAACCGTTGAACGGTATTGATATTATTGCAAGAGAAAAAATCATTAATACTATTATAGATAGTTTCTCACCTGAAAAGACATTTGTTTTATCAAGTCACTTAGTTGATGAACTTGAAAGAATCATCGATTGTGCTATTTTCATTAAACGTGGCAGACTTGAACTCGCAGGTAGTGCTGAAGATTTACGACAGTCACATGGCAAATCAATTGTCGATTTATATAAAGATATTTATGGAGGTGGTTATAATGCTCAAATTAACTAAATACGAATTAATTAAAACTAAAATAACATTAGTTATTGCTGCATTGATTTTTGCTATAATAGAGGGGTATTTTTTATATACAGTTATCATTAATGATGCTTATCATTCAGGTTATGCCATGGGAATGATGATTCTTTTTGTAATATGCAGCTTCTTTGTGCTTTACATTTTGGCCATTGTCAATTACTCAAAGGAATTAAGTTCTAAAAGCAGTTACTTAATATTCATGACACCAAATTCTGCTCTTAACATTGTTTTATCTAAAATGTTAAGTATATTATTAATCGGTTTAGGCGTTGTTGCATCATTTGTAGTTTTTGGTATGCTTGATGTTTATATTGTATGTGAAAGATATTCAGAAACAGCTACTTTACTTGATTTCATAGAGGCATTCTTAGAAGGTATGGATGTAGATACTACTCTTCTACTTCCAACACTTGTTGGTTATGTCCTCGAGTTTTTGATTAACTTCTTCTCAATTGTAACTATGATCTATCTTGCAATCACACTTAGTTCAACAGTGTTACAAAACAGAAGAGGCAAGGGTATCGTTTCATTTATATTGGTTGTAGTATTTGCTTTTATTATGGGAAAAATCGAGACATATCTTCCAGAATTATACCCATATCCTGATAACGCAGCTGAAACTGTATTAAACATACTTCCTACAGCTATATTTGAATTTTTTGTAATAGTTGGTTGTGTTTTTGCAACCGCTAAACTTTTAGAAAAGAAAGTTTCATTATAATAGTTATATACACTTATTTTAACTAAAAGGAGTTGATTATATGAATTTATTTGTGGATTGGGAAATACTTGGATTTTTCTCATGCTTCGCCATAGCATTCGTAATCGTTGCAGCAATATACTGTAGCGCAAGCATCTTTGCATATGTAAAAAATTGTAAAAGCAAAAGAAAAATATTAATACTTAATATTCTATTTGCATGGAGTGGCGTTGGATTTTTCGCTGCATGGATATGGGCTATAATTGGTAGTCGCGAAAAACGAACTGAAAATTTTCAAATCATATAAATCTTTACAAAAATTCACAGGCGAGCTCCATATGAAGCTCGCCTATTTTGTGTCTAAAATTCAATTAACACTTTAATTAAAACTTAATTACTTTTGGTTCTTCTGTAAATGAAGAGAATGTAGCAGTTACATCCTTTAGATAAAGCACTTCTGTGTTATCATCTGTTGCCGAATACATACTCTGCAAATTTTGATATGAATCTAACATATGTGCCTTAGCTTCCACTCTATCATCTCTTACAAGAGTACCAGACACTCTTAACCATTTACTTCCATCAAATGCACAAATCTCTGCTTTGGCATTTGCCTGAATCTGCTTAGAAACATTCTTGATTTTTCCTGTCTGGATATAGATTTTTCCTTCAAATAAATCCACTGTACCAAAAGGACGAACTCTAGGCTGATCTCCTTCTACTGTTGCCAGATAATATGTTCCTGTGCTTTTTAAAAATTCATAAACTTCTTGCATTTCTTTTTCTCCTTTACCAACTCTTTTTTTCTTTAGTGCAATCATGTTGCTTTTTTCGCTCTTCTACTATCTTCCCAAACCATTCAGCCATATAGCTGTTAGTCGTCGTTTACAAGTTCCCAACACCAATACATATATTTCTTTGTTAATTCATTCTTCTTTTCGTTTTCTTCCAAAAACTTCAAAGCACATTCTACTGTTACATACTCTATTACTTCTGATTTCTGCTTTTCATTATAATATCTGACTGGTAATTTAGATTCACCATATTTATTTGAATAACATTCTATTCCTTCTTTTGTTAATTCAACATTTCCCTTTTCTTCCCACCAAAAAATAACTTTTATATCTTCCGGCAACTTAATGTTTATAATTTCATCTTTTGTTAACAAAAATACAAAATCCATCATGCCATTTTCATTAATTATTTTATAAATCTCTTCATCCGTTTTCTTAGAGTAATTATTTTTTATATCTAATACTTTTATATAATTATCGAAAAACTCCTTTGTCTTTATGAAATCAACATCCTCCCCTCCAAATGAAGGTCCTATTCTAATTGCATACAGTTTATCATTATTCTCATTCTTTTCTAATTCAGTATATAAATCTAATTCATAAACTCTATTTCCGACCTCCTTATATTCCATCGTAAATGGGTCTTCCACATCCCATAAGTATTTATCATTAAAATAAATATCATACTCATTTTCTTCATCATTAGACGTATTTGTTATAGTTTCTTCTGTTGTTTCTTTTTGCATGTTACTTTTTTGTTTATTTTCACATGCAACCAAAAACAAGATTACATTAACCATAAGACAAATTAATGCTGCTTTTTTCATAATTTTGCTCCTTTTATAGTTTTCACATCACCAAATCATACATAATCTAATCTTACATCTTTATTTTGATTTTGGCAAATTAATTGTTTATGTATAAGCAATATTCTCAAAAATTACGGGACGATTTGCCAAAAATTAAGTTTCGCCCGTAGTTTCTTTTATAAAATTATGATTTTTCAAACTACATTACGGGTAATATTCAAATCTTTATTTTTTCACCCGTATAATTTTGCAAAAATCATATAAATTCACGTTATCCCATCAACGTAAGTAAGCATAAAACACATAAATTTACAGGTAATCTCACCTAATTTTAAGATCAACCCGTAAACATAGGAATTATTATTATTTTGCCAAAAGATAATTACGGGTGAAATTTTAAAAAACAAATTTCACCCCGTAGTTTTCAATAAATAAACTGAATATATGCATATATCTAGTTATACTCAACCCAAAACCTCTTTGAGCCTAGCCGTAGAGATAGACTTCATCTATCTCTACGCGGCATTCGCCGAATGACAGAATAAAAGAAGAGTCTCAAGAAATCTTGTAAACAATTTTCTTGAGACTCTTCTTTTATTCTGTCGCTTGGCTCAAAGCTTCGCGCTAGTTGTTGATTAACTTGCTTTCTTCGTTGTTCCAGCTGTAAAGCTTTCTGATGTCGTTACCAACTACTTCTAAT
>CAZESO010000064.1:0-10131 GCA_964515325.1 uncultured Roseburia sp.
CGGCATCATTAGAGAAGAAAAGGAAATGTTGATTTTATCAGCGTTTCCTTTTCTTTTTATTTATCTGTTTTTGTGGACTTATTCTCCTAAATAATATATAATATAAGGAATATATTAGATTTTAACGTGATTACAAATATATAAATTTTGATGTGGAGGAACTTTATTATGAAAAAAACAAACGAAAAAATTATGAATAAAAAAGGCGTTTCAAAGAAAATTGCTTTTTTTCGTAGTATAAAATTCAAATTAATTTCAGGATTTATGCTTCCTATTGTAGGTATTATAGCCTTAGGTACTGTCTCTTACAATATGGCTTCCACTCAGGTTATTGATAGTTATGTATATTCAGCCGAACAGACCATAAATTCCATTGATACATACTTAACTTTAGTTACAGATACTGTTCAATCAAGATACAAATCATACTTGAACAACGATGAATTAAAACAGTATTATACCGGTATTTTTGACAGCGACACATTCAAGAAAGAAAACATTAAAAAGACATACCAGACCGAAATGCATGACAATGTTAATGGAGATGCTCTTATAGAAGATATTATGTTCCTTTGTGATAAACATCCTTCATTCGGTACAAATACCATTTCAAGTTCTGTAACTACTCCTTATGCTACATTTATGGAAACAGGCAATGGTCAGGTCGTTGCATCCGATCCATATAATTATCATTGGTTCGGTAACACTAATGAAGCTGACAGCTCTTTAGGTGCCTCTCAAGATGCTTATTCTATTAGACTTGTGCGTAAATTAAATAATATACCGGCTCTTATGGTTATTGATTTAGATACGAATACAGTGACAGACTCTTTGGATGGTATGGATGCTGGCGATGACGGGTATGTAGCCTTAGTTGCTGATGATGGTTCTGAAATTTTTTCAACAGCTACTGCACCTGATGGCAAAACAATTTTTACAGACAAAGACTTCTATAAAACTGCTATTGAATCAGATAAAAGCTCAGGCTCTTTAGATGTAGTAATAGACGGAAAAGAATATAGATTTATTTATTCTAAAATTGACGGCAAGGGACTTACTGTATGTTCACTTATTTCAGAAAGTTACCTTGCAGCCAAAGTTAAAAACATTCAAACACTCACAATAATAATTGTTATGGTTGCAATAATTGTAGCTATTGCTGTCGGAATATATCTTGCTGGTGGCTTTAGTAAAACTATCAACAGCATTATAAAAAGTCTTAACAAAGTTGCAGAGGGTGATTTTACAGTTCAGGTTCAAACTAAACGTAAAGATGAATTTATGCTCATCACTGAAGCTGTAAGCAATACAGTTGAACATGTCAAAGACCTTATATCAAATGTTCAGGATGTTAATAACGAATTGGTTCAAGCTGCTAATCAGGTTTATAATTCATCAACTTTATTTGTTGAAACAACCGAAAATATCAACACTTCAATAGACGAGATTAAATCTGGTGCATACAAGCTTGATGAAGATTCTGATAATTGTCTTGCACAAATGGATAAATTATCCGAGAAAATTAAAGTAGTTACAACCAACACAAACGAAATCGGAAGAATTGTACAAACCACAAACCAATCAATTGTTGCAGGTATTTCATCAGTTGAAAGTGTCACAGAAAGTACTAATTCAACAACAAGAATAACTGGCGAAGTAATTACAGCCATAGAAGAGCTTCAGTCTAAATCACGCTCAATCGTTGATATCGTAAACACTATCAATGAGATAGCTGAACAAACTACTCTTCTCTCACTTAATGCTTCGATAGAAGCAGCCAGAGCAGGAGAAGCCGGTAAAGGTTTTTCAGTTGTTGCCAGCGAAATAAGTAAGCTTGCAGACCAATCTCTTGGTTCAGCAGGACAAATCGGTCAAATTATTGACGAAATTTTAGAAAAAACAAATCAGGTTGTAGATATTGCAAAAGAAGCATTTGAGATAGTTCAGGAACAAAATTCATCTGTCACAGGTACTACTGAAGCATTTGAAGATATGAAACGTAATATTAATACTCTTCTTACATCTCTTGATGAAATTACAAATAATGTAGTTAATATTGAAGGTGCAAGAGATATAACACTTAGCTCAGTTGAGAATATTTCTGCTGTTTCTGCCGAAACCGCTGCTTGCTCAGTATCTGTAGCAGAAACTGTAGAATCGCAGAATAGCGCAATCACAAACCTTAATCAAGCGGCTACAGCTTTAACTAACAAGTCTGCACAGCTCACAACATTGCTAGAGCGATTTACAGTATAATTACAACACAAAACCCCGCTACATATAGTAGCGGGGTTCTATTATGCCCAGAGCCGGAATCGAACCAGCGACACGAGGATTTTCAGTCCTCTGCTCTACCAACTGAGCTATCTGGGCTTGCGCTTTAAGCACAATATGTATTGTATAAATTTTTTGCCGATATGTCAAGCATAATCGGCAAAAACTCTATTCTACACTTACAAAGACAGCAGCAGACTTAGGTGGCATAGTTATTCTAAGCTGTGAATCACTTATATGAATCATTAACTTTCCTGCATTATATCCACTGTCTGTTGTCAGTATTCTTCTTTCTATATTATCCTCATAATATATTCCGACCGGCAAAAGATTGATAACCAAATTCTTTTCAACATCGTTATTATTAACTACTGTTACAGCCTTCTCATCCTTATAAAAACGTCCATAGGAAACCACATTAAAATCTCTGTACAATTCCACAAAAGACCCCTTCTTGAGTGCATTATGTCTCTTATGAATTGCTATCATTTCTCTATAAAACTCAATTAAGTCCATATCCTCTTTACCCCAAGGATAAGTTCTTCTATTATCAGGATCCGTCCAGCCACAAACACCAGCCTCGTCGCCATAATAAAGGGTAGGTGCTCCCGGCCATGTCATCTGCATAACAATCGCCTCTCTAAGCACAGCTTTATCTACACCTTCATTAGCTTTCTCCGCTCCAAGTGATGCTGTTCTACCTACCGTTCTATTGGTTCTTGTCAAGAATCTTGAATGGTCGTGATTTGATAATTCATTCATTGCCACAAGTAACGATGGCATTTGAAATTTTGACATATAATGCTTCATAGTATTGAAGAAATTCTCTGCATCTCCTAACAAACTGTTTTCCTGTCTGTCGCTATGCTTCTCCATACCTGTCAAAAACCATGTTATAGGCTCCATAAACGCATCATAATTCATAATGGTATCCCATTCGTCTCCCTGTAGCCATCCCTCCGGATTACCATAATGCTCTGCAAGAATTATGGCATTAGGATTAGCTTCCTTAACTGCTTTTCTAAACTTCTTCCAGAACTGGTGATTATAATCTTCACTATGACCCAAATCTGCTGCCACATCAAGCCTCCAACCATCTACATTATAAGGCGGAGATACCCATTTCTTACCAATATTTAAAATATATTCTTCCAATGTATCTGAAGCCTCATAATTAAGCTTTGGCAATGTATCATGGCCCCACCAGCCATCATATTTCTCATTATATGGCCAATCTGCATCATTTTCAGATGTAAACTTATAAAAGCTATTATAAGGGCTTCCTTTAACTATATATGCGCCTTTCTCATATCCGTTTTGCTTCTCATAAATACGTTCTCTATCCATCCATTTATTAAAAGAACCACTATGATTAAATACGCCATCAATAATAACCTTAATTCCTCTCTTATGAGCTTCTTCTACCACTTTTACAAAAAGTTCGTTACTGGCTTCAAGGTTTTCTTTTCTTGTAACTCTGGAAATGAATTTGGTTGCCTTAGAGTTATCATACTCACCTTCCGGTAAAACTTCACCCTCATCTACAACAATCTTACCAAAATGTGGGTCGATATAATCATAATCCTGAATATCATACTTATGATTAGAAGGCGACACAAATAATGGATTGAAATATATAACCTCAACTCCAAGCTTATCCAAATAATCCATTTTATCTAAAACACCCTGCAAATCACCACCATAGAACTCCCTCACTCCCATAGTAGCAGGGTATTTATTCCAATCATTACACTTCACAGCATAGTCATCGATATATGAATACTCTCTGTCAACTACATCATTTGATGTATCGCCATTGTAAAATCTATCTACATATATCTGGTACATTACCGCACCCTTCGCCCAATCCGGTGTCTTAAATCCTGGTGTTATCACAAATCTATACTCCGGTCTGACCGTGCCTGAACACCCAAATCTGTCATAATAACATGCTTCATATCCGTTTTCTATTTTGAAATAGTATACAAACTTCTTATCTTCCAATTTGATGTCTATGCCGTAATAATCATACGCCATATCACTTTCAATAACCTTCATCGGATATTCTTGTCCGTCTGCGCACAAAAAAACACCATCAACATTGGCTTTAAATGTTCTAAGTTTAATTCTTACTGTGTCAAAAGGCTCAGGTTCACATGGTGACAAAAAATTCTCCGTGCAATCACTAAAGATAACACTGGTATTCATAAGCCCTTTCATACTATGAATATACATAAACTTTCTATCATTAAATGACATTCTCGCTGGTAACATAAATACCTCCAGAGTTTTAATTTACTTAATTTTATATTATTTTATTACAAGTTGCAAGCTTTATTCATTCAGGGAATTAATTTGAATTTTTGAACGGTTAAAGAGCGGCAGTAAAACTGCCGCTCTTTAGGAGAAGGTATTTCGTTTTTATGGGGTGTAGCAAAAACTATATAATGTATTGGGGGGTTTTTACATTACGTAGTATAGCACTATTCAACGATTAAGTGTGCACAAACTTTACAAAAAGTTGCAAAAAGTTTTGTGCATTTTGCACAATGTTTTGTCTGTTTTTTGCTATCCGACCACTTACATACCGTTTATTTAACCTTTTCAACCTTTATTGTATTTGTATTTCCGGTCTGTCCATTGATAAGTCCACCTGTAAGAATTACATTATCACCAGACTTCAAATTACATATTTCTGTTGCTCTTTCCATTGCATTATCAAATATATCTTCTAATGTGTCAAATCTTTCGCAAAGAACAGGTGTAACACCCCAGTTAAGATTAAGCTTACGCCATGCTTTTTCAGAAATTGTCATACCAATAATATCTATTGGCGATCTAAATCTGCTTACCATTCTTACTGTTTTACCACTTAACGAATTAACCACTATACATTTAGCACCTACATCGATTGCCATAGAGCAGGTAGAATGAGAAATAGCACCTACAATATTATGAATTTCATAATCGGCAAGCTTAAAACGCTTTGCATAATTAATTCCATTTTCAGTATATTCAGCTATTTCTGACATACTCTTAACCGCCTGAACAGGATATTTTCCGGCAGCTGTTTCGCCCGAAAGCATAATAGCTGAAGTTCCGTCATAAACAGCATTTGCCACATCGGACAACTCAGCTCTTGTAGGTCTTGGATTATGAATCATAGATTCAAGCATTTCTGTTGCAGTAATAACTCTAACACCTAATGTTCTACATTTGTTTATAAGGTATTTCTGTACTGTTGGTAACTCCATAAATGGTATTTCAACTCCCAAATCACCTCTGGCAATCATAATACCATCCGCAACCTCACAAATTTCTTCAATATTTTCAACGCCTGCACGATTCTCAATCTTTGCAATAATTTCAATTTCTTTTCCACCATGGTCATCAAGAAACTCTCTCATATCGCATAAATCCTGTTTCTTTGATACAAATGATGCTGCCACGAAATCAACCTCGTGCTTAATACCAAACAACAAATCTTCCTTGTCCTTGTCGCTTAAAAACTTATGGTTCATTACCTTATTAGGGAAATTCATACTTTTTCTGTTAGATAATTCACCGCCTGCTATTACCTTACAAATAGCATCATTTCCTTCAAGCGCCTCGACCTCAAATATCAAAAGACCATTATTTACAAGTACTGTATCACCCACATTTAAATCTTCTATAAGATCCTTATAATTTACAGATACCTTTGTTTCATCACCTACAATATCCTCAGTTGTAAATATAAATGTGTCGCCATCCTTTAACATTATTTTTCCATTTTCAAATGTACCAATTCTATATTCCGGTCCTTTTGTATCAAGCATTATTGCTATAGGCAAATTAAGTTTTTCTCTTACGCTTTTCACCAATGTAAGCTTTTCTAACTGTTCCGCATGATCTCCATGTGAAAAATTTAAACGTGCAATATTCATTCCCGCCTTGCACATTTTTGTAAGAGTCTCTTCATTTAAACATGCTGGTCCTATCGTACAAATTATTTTTGTCTTTCTCATACTTTATCCTTTCTTAAATAATCTGATAAACTGAACAATAACTGTAGGAATTGCAGCTAAAACTAATATGCTTAATGCCTGAGTC
This sequence comes from uncultured Roseburia sp., assembly GCA_964515325.1. Taxonomy (GTDB): domain Bacteria; phylum Bacillota; class Clostridia; order Lachnospirales; family Lachnospiraceae; genus SVEL01. The sequence continues at coordinate 6,367 of CAZESO010000064.1, forward strand.
ATGTTAAGAGGATCAATTACAAATAGTTTGTGCATAAATGGTACAAATAATACAAATGCTAACAATATAACACCTGCAAAAAATGCACCTAAACTCCATTTATTGCTCATAAATCCAACCTTGAAGATTGATTTTTCACTTCTTAAATTAAATCCGTGGAATAATCTTGCCAATGTCAATGTTGCAAATGCCATAGTACTTGCTGACTTTGCACTTTCTTCAAGACCTATATAATAACCTATCATTGTAACAATTGCAATAAGCGCGCCATAGATTAATAACATTCCTGCAAATTTCTTTGTAAATATTCCCTGTTTTGCATCTCTTGGCTTATTCTTTAATAAACTCTTGTCTGTTGGCTCCATACCGATGGCAAGGGCTGGTAATGAGTCTGTCAAAAGATTAATAAACAATAAATGTACCGGCTCAAATGGTGTAGAAAGAGCAAGGAACGAACAATATAATACAGCCAAAATAGCTGCAAGGTTACCTGATAACAGGAACTGAATGGCATTTAAAATATTTCTGTAAACATTTCTACCATTTAAAACAGCCTTGATAATTGTAGCAAAATTATCATCTGCTAAAATCATTGCGGCAGCATCCTTAGATACTTCTGTTCCTGTAATACCCATAGCAATACCGATATCAGCCTTTTTAAGAGCCGGCGCATCATTTACACCATCACCTGTCATGGCAACAATATTGCCTTTTCTCTGCCATGCATCTACAATTCTAATCTTATTTTCAGGAGACACTCTGGCATATACAGAAATACCTGCAAGCTTACTGTCTAATTCTTCATCAGTCATGGCATCAAGCTCCTGACCTGTAACAGATGTATCGCCATCTCGGAAAATACCTATCTGCTTAGCAATAGCTGTGGCTGTAACCTTATGGTCACCTGTAATCATTACCGGCTTAATACCTGCACCAATTGCATCGGCAACCGCTTCAATTGATTCCTCACGAGGTGGGTCAATCATTGATACAAGACCAATAAACGTATATCCTGTTTCATTTTCAAGTGTAAGACTTTCTTCCGCGTCCACTTCTTTATAAGCAAATGCAAGAACTCGAAGACCATTCTCAGAAAATGCCTGATTCTGCTTTAATATAGCTTCCTTATCTTCTTTAGTGAATTCTCTTACTCCATCAGCTGTTGCAATTTTTATAGTTCTGCCAAGAAGCATATCAACAGCACCCTTTGTAAGTACCGTAGGTACGCCATGTAATTTGTACTTTGTACTCATGAGCTTTCTGTCAGAGTCAAATGGAATTTCTTCCATTCTAGGCATCATTTCTCTGATATCCATCTCCGAAATACCAGCCTTTGTAAGACCTGCGTCTCTTGCCATTGTAAGTAAACAATATTCTGTCGGGTCACCAACACCTTTTCCATCATTAATAAATGAGTCATTGTCCAAAATAGCTGTATACAAAAGATATCTGTGCAATTTAGATGCCAATTCTAAATCTGTTGGTTTTAAAATCTTTCCGTCAATATAAATATCTTCTACTGTCATCTTATTTTGTGTAAGTGTACCTGTCTTGTCTGAACAAATAACGGATACACAACCAAGACTTTCAACCGCTTTAAGTTCCTTGATGATAGCGTTATCATCTGCCATTTTTCTTGTTCCCATTGCCTGTACAATTGTTACAATTGAGCTTAATGCCTCAGGAATAGCTGCAACTGCCAACGCAACAGCAAACATTAACGAATCTAAAATCGGTTCATTCTGCCATATTCTAAGACCAAATACAATAACACTGATAATCATAATGATTATGGCAAGCTTTTTACTAAAGTCATCAAGACTTACCTGAAGAGGTGTCTTCTTATTCTTAGTATTATTCATAAGTGTAGCAATCTTACCCATTTCAGTATTCATACCTGTTCCTGTAACGAGAATTTTTGCTCTACCATAAGTAACCAATGTTCCTGAATAAACCATATTTATTCTGTCACCTAATGGCACTTCATTTTCAATATTTTCATCCTTCTTATCAACATTTGTTGACTCACCTGTAAGTGAGCTTTCATTTACCTGAAGTGAGAAATTGTCAATAATTCTACCATCAGCAACAATCATATCACCTGCTTCAAGCATTAAAATATCACCTGGAACAACTTCCTTTGATACGATTTCCTTTGTCATACCATCTCTGATAACCTTTGTATGTGGTGACGACAATGCCTTTAATGAATCAAGGGATTTCTCAGCCTTTAAGTACTGCACTGTTCCTAAAATAGCATTCAAAATGATAACTGCAAAAATAACAATTGTACTTTCAACATTACCTGAAATCATAGAAATAACTGCGGCTACAATCAAAATGATTACTAACAAATCTGCAAACTGCTCTGCAAATACCTGCAATGCAGTTTTCTTTTCTGATTCCTGTAATACATTTTCGCCTTTTTCTTCTAGCAAGCGACAGGCTTCTTCGCTTGATAAACCTTTGACAACATCAATGTCTTTCAAAAGTTCTTCTTTTGGTGTTTGATAAACTTCTTTCATTACTTTTCCTCCTTAAAATACAAAAGACCTTTTGTGCGCATCAAAATAAGACACGCACAAAAAGTCTCGTTTAACTAAATAAGCTCCCTGACCTCCGGACTACAATTGCAGACGTACTGACGAAAACCAGGACATACAATTCACATTTGAATTATATGCAACTACTCCCTTTCTGTGTAAAGAAGTATTTAATTTCAAATGGTATTATAAAAGAATTTTTGTAATTATGCAAGTCTTTATACCATTTTTTTATTTCTTTACTATTTCTTTACTGGTTCTATACCTGTTCAAACAGAGCCTCAAACTCTTCTGTACCGATTTTTTCTTTTTCAATAAGAAGCTCAGCACATTTTTCAAGCACATTCCTGTGTTGAACAATAATGTCTTTAGCCTTCTTATAACAATCATCAATTATGCTCTTGATTTCCGCATCAATCTTAGAAGCTGTATCTTCTGCATAGCCTCTTGAACTGTGAGCAAAGTCTTTTCCAATGAATACTTCATCATCATCATTACCATAACTGATAAGACCAAGATTTTCTGACATACCATATCTTGTTACCATAGCCTTTGCCATAGCTGTTGCCTGCTTAATATCCTGCGAAGCACCTGTTGTGATATCTTCAAAGATAATTTCTTCAGCAATACGTCCACCAAGACTTACCATAATATCCTGAATCATCTTGCCCTTTGTATGGAACATTTCATCCTTCTCCGGAAGTGGCATTGTATAACCAGCAGCACCATTACCTGTTGGAATAACCGAAACTGTATGAACAGGTCCAACATCCGGAAGCACATGGAATAAAATTGCATGGCCGGCTTCATGATATGCAGTAATCTTCTTTTCTTTATCAGAAATAATTCTACTCTTCTTCTCTGTACCAATTCCAATCTTGATAAATGACTTATCAATATCAGCCTGTGTTATAAACTTTCTATCTTCCTTTGCAGCTACAATGGCTGATTCGTTCATAAGATTTTCAAGATCAGCACCTGTAAATCCAGCTGTTGTTCTTGCAATCTTTTCCATATCTACATCATCACTTAAAGGCTTATCTTTAGCATGAACTTTAAGAATTTCTTCTCTACCTCTTACATCAGGCTTACCAACATAAATCTTTCTATCAAAACGACCCGGTCTTAAAATAGCAGGATCAAGAATATCTACTCTGTTTGTTGCAGCCATTACGATGATTCCTTCATTTGCACCGAAACCATCCATTTCAACCAATAACTG
>CAZESO010000065.1:0-10057 GCA_964515325.1 uncultured Roseburia sp.
GCGACTGCGAAGCAGGCATTTGATTTTTATGCGAAGTGGAGAGTCATATTATGAGTAAAAAGAAGAAAAAAGTAATCTCAATATGTGTAGCAATACTGGTAATGATTTTGATAGCAGGTGTGTTTTTGTACATATATTTTAAACCATATATTAACGCTATAAAGATTGTAGATGAATTGATTTCGGAAAATTATAGTTATGAAATAGAATGTTATATAGAAGGTGTAACCTTGGGACAGGGTAAGTATGGACAACAAACAGTCTATATAACAGGAGAAAAATATAATGAAAGCTTGAGAAGTTATATTTTTAGCCAAGAAGAAGCGTATTTAGAAGTGTTTGCCAATATGGATGGAGATGTGTTATTCAATTTGAAGCCTACATGTCAGTTTATATCTAATAGATTGGAAGAAGTGTTAGATATTAGTGTGGGTAATTTGGTTATTGATATTGATGATACATATTTATCAATTGATAATGTGGAAGAGATAATAGGGCTGGATATTATAAGTCCGGATGATTTTGGTGTGGAAAATAGTTTTTCAAAAGAAAAAAATTATAGCATAAAAAGGATAGATAACCCCGATGACTTCAATATTGATTACGATGGAGAAGAAAATTATTTTTTTCAGTTGACATTAGATGACTATTATACTAAAGTGATAATTGGATTACCAAAAGGTATTGCAGAAAAAAATATTTATATAAAAATGGAAAAGGACGATATAATATTGGAAATGCTTGTGGCATATGATATGTCAGAAGTGATAAAAACAGAGTTTCCTACAGAAACTTTTGATGATAAGCAGATTGAAAGCTTTAAAGCAGCATATAAGATGTGGCTGATTGGTAAGGAAGCGTATGATAATATTATTGATTCGGAGGAGTAATGAATAATCATTATTTTAAATATAGAAAGAAATTTAATATAAAACATACAATTGGTGAAGATAAACCTCATGTACATACACTGGAGGTTAATCTTTATTTTAAAGATAACACAGATGAATTTAAAGCATTTGATGAAACACAGTATATTTTGGATGATTTTTTTGAAGAAAAGTATGATGGCAAGTTGTTAAATGATCTGCCTTCATTTAAAGAAAAACTACCAACAATAGAAAATGCAGGTTTTGTAATTTATAATGAAGTAAAAAGTATTCTTGAAAATAGAGGATACAATCTTGTTAAGCTTGAAATTGGCGAGAATCCTTCAAGATTATATGCAGTATCTGATTTTCTTATAACGGGTGAATTGTCAGAAAATTCAACAGGTGATGAACTTAGAACTGATAGATATATTAAAGAGAAATATGATGAGTTTGTGGCTATACAAAAGCAAAGGGCAAAACAGGCGGAAAAAGATATTGCTAAAATTTTGAAAGAAACTATTGAAAATGAAAAAGAAGTAGAAACAGATATATCTGCAAATGTAGAAAATCAAATAATTGAAGAAAAAATAGAAGAAATGGATGAGCTTCCAACCAGAAAATGTAAAGTGCATGCATTGGGATATGTAGGAGTAGCTTTGCTAATTTCGGTTCTATTCTATTTCATTGCACAGAAATCAATAGAATTGGTCAGTACCGGTGATATATATTTGCATTTAGGTAAAGGACAGTATTTGATGTCTGAGCTTTTAAAAGGCAGATTAAGTCCTATTTATATGGAGTCATGGTATGATGGATATTTGATGTTTATGCATTGTGAACCATTGGCGTATTATTTGATGGCATTTTGTGGATGGCTGTTTGATGCAAGTGTTGCTAATGGATATACATTTTTCCTGGCAATAGTTATGTTTATAGGTGCTTGTGGTTTTATTAGGACGGGAATGATATTTAATCGACCTTTAGTAGGGCTTGGAGCCGGAATAATATGGTTTTTTATTCCTGAAATGTCAAGAAACTATTATATAACAGGTGATGCCAAAATTTTATTAGCAGTAGCATTTGTACCATTACTATTTAGTTATATAGCTGAATATTATAAAGAGAATAGAAAAAGAACACTTACCAAAATAGCCATTGTGGCAGCGTTAATTGTGCTTTCTGATTTATCTGTTGCCATAGTCATTATGATAGGTATGCTCTTAATATTTATATATAAATCCATTAAAGAGAAAAAGGCTGTAGAATACATAAAAGTGTTCCTTATGATGATATTGGGAATAGGATTGTCCATGGCTTGGATATATAGTGCATATGCAAATGGCAGTATTCCTGACTTTATTATCAATAAAGAAGGATTTCAGGGCGAAGTTGGAGTTATAGTACTACTTTTGGTTTGTGCAATTCTTGGACAAAAGAATATACGATATACAAGCTTTGTAGGTATTGCTACTGGAATCATTGCTGTATATTTTATTCCGCAGGTTGTGTTTATCTCTTATTTGTGCCTGTTCGTTGTATTGATTCAGTGGAAGGGAAGTAAGAGAAGGTTTTCGGCAGCAATGCTGTTGGTTGTTGGGCTTTTAAGCCTTTACAGCTTCGAGTTTAATAGAAATTATCGTGACAGAGCACAGTTTGAGAAGCAGAATTTATTGGAAAACAGTGTTAAAGAAGCTGTTGTAAAGGCTGAGAAATATACTACAAGCAATCTATTATATTTGGATATTAATGATGAAAGTACGTATCCCGCTTATTATATGACCTATAATAACAAGAAAATTGTGTTTTCAAATAAGTCATCAGCCAGATACAATATGATATCAGATAATATTTCGCAGTTGAAATATGCGTTATATACAAAAAACTTTGAATATATATTTGATAGAGGTTTGGAATTATCCTGCGATACATTTCTTGTGTATATGGATGGTTTGAATTTTAAGAAAATAGACAGAGAAAATTTTGTTTCCGTAGCAGAAAAGTATCAATATGAAACAGTGGAAATTAACGAAACTTATGCTATCTTTCATAGAGATTTACCGGAGCAATATGGTGTAAATACGGAATATGAGGGATTGGCGATTGGAGAGAAATCCAAAAATGTAGCAATTTTGTATCCTTATTTTGAAGAAGGAGTTAAAGAAAATTTACTTGATTATACATTTGAAGAACTTGTTAATTATAAAAAAATCTATGTATCAGATTTGAAATATGAAGTTTTAGAAGATGCAGAAATCCTTGTGAAACAGCTGGCAGATGCAGGTGTTGATGTTTATATTGATATGGATTCAATTCAAAATAATCCATTGACAAACAGGCAGGTATTTTTGGATTGTACAGCCCAGTCAGTTGTTTTTAAAGCTTCATATCCGGCACTGAATATGGAAGGAAGAATTGTTAATTCTAAAGAATTTTATGATGAATATCCTCAATGGAATACAGTATATATCGAGAATCTTGATGATGTTAAAGGTAAAACAATTCTTATTGAAAAGGAATTGGCTTTTTATGGAACTAAATATAACGAGCATGTACATTTATTAAGCTTTAATTTGTTATATCATGCAATTGAAACACAGGACAATAATGTTGAAGAATTATTAGATGATGTTTTTGAATTAGAGAACGGTCAAAGTCCTATAAGAAATATTATAAAAATAGTGTCGAAATTTGATGGGAAAAGTATTATAATAGAAAGTGGCGAAGATGCGATATTAGGCATTGCTTATCAAAGAAATTTTGAAGGTAATGAAAGTATAAAAAAAGTAAATGGCTTAGTACATGTAGAAGCCGGTAATACAATAATTGATTTCAATTATAATAGTTTGATTATTGGTTTATGTATAACAATTATGGTTGTTGTCATAACAATTATTATAAACCTGTTACTGACAAAACAGGGGAAGAGGAGGTAAATTATGAAAAAGTTTATGTTGAATTTTGCATTTGTAATAGCAATTGTCTTTTTTGCATTGATAGGTAATATGAATGCTTATGCAGGCGACATAGAGATTGATGGTAAGTATGATGATTGGAATATTGATGAAATGGACAGCATTGATAGTCTTTTCTACAGCAAGGTTGAAATGGTTATTGATGACAATTCGCTATATATCTACGCTAAGGAAAATGGTGTGAATTCATGGGAAAATTATTTTTCATATGCAACTCCTGTACTTGTGACAGCAGATGGAAAACAGATAAATTTGGTATTTTCAGCAGGAGATACTGTTGATGGTTGCACTCAGATTGTTGTAAGAGATTATCAATATAGAGAACTGGATGGTGTTAGTGTAATCAGAACCAAAGAGAATACATATTGTTATGAAATGCTGATACCAATTAGTTCATATGGAGAAATTGTGTCTGTTAATATGAAGATTGATTATAGCACTTATAAGGAGTTTGTACCAACAATCAACGGAAATCAGAGTGATACAGAAGTTGAAGAAGAAACTACAACAGATGAAGAAAAAGAAAGTTCGACAGTTGAGAATATTACAAAATCAGGTCAGGGTATAGTTATAGATGGTTTATTTGATGATTGGGAGTCATATCCTCATATACTTGATACAAACTGGAATATGCCTGAAGAACAGAGAACAGAGCAGAATTGTCATACTTTAGGACTGTTTTCAGATGGAGAATATATGTATATCCATACAAAGATGTTGTCAGGATGGGATTTTCCTCTTAATACCAATTTCTTTGAATTAATCGCAGGAGATAAAAAAGTTATTGTTTATCTGTATACAGAAGATGGAACGGATTTTCTTCAAGCTAATTTAGGTGATGGAACACATAATCTTATTATTCAGTATATAAACGGAACAAACAATATGTCAGACAGAACTATAGTTGATGGTGCATCAGCTTGTTTTGTAAGAAAAGCCGGACAGCCTGATGAAATAGAACTAAAGATTCCACTTAATATATTTGAAAAAGTACATGGAATGTCAATAAATGAAATAAAAACTATCAGAGTAAAAAATCCTAATCTTTATGACAGAGGAGTTACTGTTGCAGGTTCTTCATCGGCTCCGTTAGTTGGTGTAGCGATTTGTGTTTTGTCTGTAGCAGGGGGAACTGCGGTGCATAAAAAGAAAAAACATGCATAGAAAAGGGAATAATTATGTTTATATTACAGGTAATATGCTTTATTATTTGGCTATATATTCTATGGGTTTGCCATAGAGCGGGTTTAAAATTTCATAAATTTGTGATTGGTAGTGTAGGAGCATTTATATTTATGCTTATATGGGTACAAGGATGGATTACGTCGCCACTGACCAAATTGGTGGCGTATGTGGCCGGTATGGTTGGTGAACTTACAGGGTTATATGACTCATATTATCAGTATAGTATGCTTTTTATACCTAAAAATACTGCAGCAGTATCATTAGTTGTTGATTTCGAATGCTCAGGAGTAATCGAAATAATGGCATATTTGGCATTGCTGTGGTTTTTTGATGTATATACAAGGAAAGAAAAGTCTAAATATTCTTTAATTGGAATATTGTATATTTTTTGTGCAAATGTAATTAGAATTTTTGTTATTTGTCTTATTATTTACTTTGGCGGAAATGATTGGTTCTATTTTGCCCATTCAATATTTGGAAGATTGATTTTTTATGTAATGACAGTGATTTTGTATTTTAATGTTTTCACTAAGTCTCAAATTTTGAGGCAGAAGATTGGCAGTTTTTCATACGAGGAGGACAAGAATGAGTAGTATATTGATTGCATTATCGAGATCGTTTATATTCTGGCTCACATGGATTATTATTCCATTCCTTGTAGAGATAGTTCCTGCTATTGGTGGGTTTATACTATTGCTGAAAAAGAGGTTTTCAATTGATAAAAATGAAACCATAAAAGGGAGAAAACCTGAAATTACGATTATTATTCCTGTATATAATTCCAACGCTACATTGCGAGGATGCATAAAATCAATTAATGATTCAACATATCCAAACGAGCTTATAGATGTGCTTTTAGTGAATAATATGTCAAAAGATAATAGCTTTGAGATTTTTACAGAATGTCAGAATGAATATTCGGATTTATCAATGCAATGGTTAAATGCTCGCCAAGGTAAGTCAAAGGCTCTTAATATGGCACTTTTTAATGCTCAGGGTAAATATATTATTCATATAGACAGTGATGGGGCTTTAGAGCAAAGTGCACTTATGAATATGGTAACAAGATTTGAGAATAATGAACATATTCACTGTATGACAGGTGCCATACTTACTAACCCTGATGATATTGAGAATACGAAGAATCCGTTTATGAGACTTTTTAGGAAATGTGAATTTTGCGAATATGGTCAGGCTTTTTTGGCAGGTAGAAACTATGAGTCGGAGCTTGATAGTATATTTACATTATCAGGAGCGTTTTCAGCATTTAGAAAATCAACAATATTAAAAACACAGTTGTATAATACAGATACAGTGTGTGAGGATACACATGTTACTTTTCAAATCAGAAAGAATTTGAAGCAAAGGGTGTATTTATGTGAAAATGCATTATTTATGGTCGATCCTATTGAAGATATTAATAAGCTGTATACACAGAGACAAAGATGGCAGAGAGGTGAATTGGAAGTTGCCAATATGTTTCTTAAAGATGATATGAAAGTGTCCAAAGGTATCACATCAAATTTTATGGTGAGATTGTTGATATTTGATCATACTTTTGCATTTCCAAGAATGATTTGGTATTTTGCACTCATATGTTTATTGTTTTTGAATTATCCAATGAATATAGTTATAGGTTCAACTGTGGTTATATACTTATTGTATACACTGTCAGCATTTTTGTACTATATCAATATTTTAACATATTTATCACCGTTTAAGGATATACGAAAGTATTATGCGAAGAAATGGTATATATGCATACTGATGCCATTATATAATTTCTATGTATTTTGGATAAGATTCGCAGGTATTATTAATAGCATAAATAGTAGTGGAACGTGGAAAACAAAAAATTATACAGAAGAGTTTGAAACTACAGAAGAATTAGTGAAGAAAGACTTTTCGTTTATTACTAATTTGGTCGTAAAAATAAAAAACAGTATTAATAAAACTAAACAGTAAAGAATGTGGTAAGAATATGAAGATGGAAAGTGATTTACAAAAATTATTATGCAAAAAAAATGTAAAGCTGTTAGTGGCTTTTTTGGCACCGGTACTGATTTTGATATTGGTATATAATGGTTTGGGGCTATATCCTTATGAGAATCTAACAGTGCTTACATCAGATTTGAATAATCAGTATGTCAGCTATTTTGCATATCTTGTTGATGCAGTTAAAAATGGTAATAATATTTTTTATACATTTTCAAAAGCTATTGGCGGAGATATGTATGGTTTGACCGGATATTATCTTTTAAGCCCGGTTAATATTATATTGATGTTTGGTGGAAAGACAAATCTTCCATTTTTACTTATGATTGTGACAATGGTAAAGGTTGGTTTATCAGGTCTGTTCATGTATATTTATTTCTCTGATAAAAGAGGTTATACATATAAAAACATAATGTTTGCGCTGGCATATGCGTTAAATGGCTATATGGTTGCATTTATTTTCAACCTCATGTGGTTAGATGCAGTGTATTTATTGCCGTTAGTTATTCTTTTTGTTGAAAGAATATTTAAAAATAAAAGTAGTATTCCATATATATTAACATTGGCACTTACTATTATTTCGTGTTATTACACAGGTTATATGGTATGTGTTTTTACAGGAATATATTCAGTTTACTATTTTGTAATCAGGAACGAACAGTTTAAAAAGAAGCTTAAAAATTATATAAGATTTGCGGGAAGCTCACTGCTTGCAGTAGGAATATCAATGGTAGTTTTACTGCCTAGTATTGCAGCACTTTCGGGCAGCAAGGAAATGGGTGATTCAATCACAATAAATGCTGAGAAAAATTTTAAAGCAATAGATTTTCTTGTGTGCTTCTTCACAGGGCAAAGTGGAGAGGTTAGCGGATATGAGAGCTTGCCTAATTTCTATTTTGGTATGGTAATGTTCGTTTTTTTAATTGCGTTCTTTGTTAATAAGAATATTAAAATTAAAGAAAAGCTGGCGACACTTGTTGTGTTTATTATACTTTTTGTAAGTATGTATTTTACTGTGGCAGATATGGTATGGCATGGATTTGCAAAACCAAATATGTTTTATTTCAGATATTCCTTTGTATTTTCATTTATGGCGATATTAGTTGCAGAAAAATGCTATCACAGAATGTATGGTTTGAGTAAGAGATGGCAGCAGGCAATTGTGTTTGTGATAGCTATTGCACTTGTATTAATAAATGGAATAAACGTTGGCGACATATCAAATGTTAAATATATGGTATTGGATGTGGCAGTTATAGCAGTCACTATGATAGTTATAATGTATTACTACAAGATTGACAGAGATTTAATGCCCGTGCTTAATTTATTATTAATTGTAGCTACGGTAATCGGTTCTATTGTTAATACAAGGGTCGAATTGTCAGCAATGTATTTTGCAGATAGAAGTATAACAGGATATATTGAAGAGATGCAGCCTTGTATAGACTTTATAGAAGAAAAAATGGATGGGGAATACAGAATAGAAAAAACATTTTATTATTCTACAAATGATCCAATGCTGTTATCATACAATGGTTTGTCACATTTTAGTTCAACAGAAAAAGCCTATGTTAAAGAATTTATGAAAAAGATGGGGTATAGGGCGTATTATGAATATTGGACTCATTATGGAAATGGTTCTACATATGCGGCAGATTCTTTGTTGGGTGTAAAGTATATTATGACTAGAGAGCCGGTGGATAATAGATATGATATTGTGGGTAAATCGGAAAATATTAATGTATATGTTAATGATTTGGCATTGCCATTGGTGTTTACATCATCCAAGGATATTCTAAGCAAGGAAATGGATATTGAAAGTCTTAATATATTTGAATATCAAAATGAGATATATTCAGGGTTGGCTGGAAAAGAAGTTGCCATATTTACAGAACATAAGTACAAAGAGAAGATAATATCAGAGGATATGCAAGAGATACATTATCTTGTGGAAGCTAAGAATAATGACAATATTTATATGTATTTTCCTGATGTTGAAAGTGTGGCTGTGGAAGTGCTTGTAAATGGTATGACACAGGGAAATTATTTTGACAGCTATGGTAATGGTCTTATTGTTTTAGGGCAATATGAAGCGGGAAACATAGTTGATGTAGCCATAATTACATCAGGGGTAATGGTAAATTTGCCGGAACCTATTGTATATGTTGAAAATGTAGAATTATTAACAGAGTGCATAGAAGAAATGCGACCTGAAAACACTGTTGTAACAAAAAATTCAAGTTCAAGTCTGGAATGTGATATTGAGGTTTCAGAGGATAGAATTATAATGACATCGATACCTTATGATGAAAATTGGAAAGTGTATGTTGATGGTCAAGAAGTGACCATAAGTGAAGCATTTGATACGATGTTGGCAGTACAGGTAGAAGAAGGTGAACATCATATTGAGTTTAAATATACACCGAAATATTTTAATTTCAGTGCAGTTGTTACAATTTTCTCTGTAATTATTCTTTTGTTTGTGGTATTATACAATGTTAGGAGCAGTAAGAAGGGAGCAAGTAATGAGATATAGTCAGTATAAGTACAAGTTTTATTTGAATGCAAATCATTCCATAATGATTGGTGATAAAATGGGGCAGGTACATCCTCACACTTGGGAAATTATGATAGACATAGTTAAGATTATCGAGGAATTTGTACCATTTTCAATAGTTGAAAAGACTATTGATGATGTGCTTGCTGCTTATCAGGATAAGTACATAAATGAAGTTGAACCCTTTGATACACTCAATCCGACTCTTGAAAATATAAGTGAATATTTTAAGAATCGTATAGAAGAACAATTAAAGCAGGAGGGTTGGTTGCTTCTTAAAATGGAAATATCAGAAACTCCGGCAAGATCATATGTAATTGATGCTATTTATGACAATGATAATAATGGTATCAATGATATATACGAAGAAGAAAACGAGGAAGGAAGAGAAGAAAATGAGTCAGAAGATTAGAACAAGATACGCACCAAGTCCAACAGGAAGAATGCATGTAGGAAATTTAAGAACTGCATTATAT